>JAGQLL010000007.1 GCA_020429395.1 Candidatus Dojkabacteria bacterium
GATAATCTTCAATATAAAATCTATACTTATTCAATAATTCAGCAGTAGTTTGATTGCGAAGCTCCAATATCGCTTCTAATTTAGGTTTTTCATACTTTTCATTCTCTTCGAATTTCTTTTCCACGCTCTCAAAGAATCTGAATACCATTTGTTTACAATACTCAGAGTCATCTGGTGTTTCGGTTACACACTTTAGGCCTACGAAATTTCCCCACTCTGTGTCTTCCGTGAATTTACCCATAAAGTCTAAATCAACCCACGCACCGTAATTCACACTTAAATAATTACCATCTTCGTCCATACTCATTAAATAAAGGCTATCCATTTCATCAACCTGCACTAAATAAAGTGGATAATCAGGAACTTTTTCAATTTTAGGTGCTTCAGCTAACTTTGTCTCTTTAAGACCATATTCGTAAGTAACTTCGTTAAATGTATCCTGTGTTAAGGTCAAGGTTTTGGTGTCAATCATAACATAAGGGAACATACCACCCTGAAGTAAATATATGAATTCTAGTTTAATATCCTCTGACTTTGTAATAGATAAATATTGAACACCATTTATTGTCTTTCCTTCTAATTCTGGATGGTAATTTATTCCACCAACCAAATCAACAGTTGTATCGGCTGGGTTTTCGAATTCTAAATAATCATCAGAATAAAACTCAAAAGCAATTGTTGGCAATACTGTAGCTGTAGGTAGAGGTGCATTATCGTCATCATTTGGGACCGCCAGACCATCATCCTGTTTGTAATACAACAAATATACAATTACCATCACAGCCCAAACGAGAATGATTACAGATGAAGCAATAAAGAGCCTTTTGAAATTTACTTTTTTCTTTTTTAATGTTTTGTCTACTGCTTTATCACTTTCACCAACGACTTGCTCGTTTATTTGTTTTTCAAGTGGTTGGGTATTTACCTTTTCACTTTGAATATCTTCGTTCATTTTAGTTAGAATAATATGCTTGATTGTAAGCAATTTCTTAGAACAAAACAATTATGATTTTATTTAATGGAGTTTGATTTTATGAAAGCCATCTCAGCTAATAGGTCTCTTATCAATACAATCGTAGTTCTATTTCTCTTTCTTATAGGTGCGTTTGTATCTGACTCTCAATTTAATACAAGTATCAATAGCGATGTTTTAGGTACAGATACATCTTTATACACTTTGGATTCAATAGTAGATGGAGACACTATAAAAGTATCTGATGCAGAAGGTTTCTATACAGTGAGATTAATTGGAATAGACACCCCCGAGACAAAGGATCCACGAAAAGAAATCGAATGCTTTGGAGAAGAAGCCACACTTTATCTAACTAAACTGATTGGGAATCAGAAATTAATTCTCAAATCCGACAGTACGCAGGATGATATTGATAGGTATGGAAGATATTTGAGATATGCTTTTCTTAAAGATGGAACGAATATTAACAAAAAGATGATCGAAGATGGCTATGCATATGAATACACTTACTCCAAGCCTTATTATTACCAGAATGAATTTATTAACGCTCAAGATTCCGCTCAAAATGGTCAGCTAGGGTTATGGAGCGGAGTTTGTGAATAGTTTATTTATATCAGAAAAATTAAATTTACCTTTCTCTAGAATAAATTATTTAGAAACAATGGAAATTAAATCTCAATCCAATACCTGCAAGTCTCCTCTTCGCTTTCCATGACACCACCATTATTTTCTGCTACTCGCCTTGATGCGAAATTTTCTTTGTCACAAGTAATCAAAATTTTCACAATGCCAAATTTTTTTGCTTCCTGCAAGGCTAACTCGAGCATTTTTGTAGCATAGCCTTTACCTCTAAATTCTGGGGCAATTGCGTAACCAATATGACCCCCGTGTTTTTCTAGGAAATCATTCAGATAGTGTCGAATTTTTATAAATCCGACGAGCTGATAGTCCACATAAAACCAAAACATTGTTTGAGGAACACGATCTTCTTTGAGGTCAATTGACTTGGACTCATTGTTTCTTTCTATCAGTTCATTTTTGAATTCTTCGTAATTTAATCCATGAAAAGAGTTATGAAAGTTATTTTCTTCCTTAGGGATTTTTTGTAAGAAATTGTAAATTTCCTCGCCATCCGATGGAGAGAGTTTTTTGAGTTTGAATTTTGGCATAATTTAGTTATAAGTATACTTCTATTCTACACAAATATTTGTGGGAGAGTTATTCGCATCAGAAGAACATTAACTACTTTCAATAGCTTGTTTTATAATCTCACCAAAATCTTTTTCCACATATCGCAAAATAACTACATCAATTTCGTCCTGACTATGATTTCCTATTGGCTCTGACTCTGTTTCAAATGACAAAACATTTTTTAATGGATTAATCCCTTCTTCTCTTTTAACACCCTTATCATTGCCAAGAAATTTTAGTGGTAATCTGGATTCGTAATAAAAATATTTATCAATTGGGATACTATAAATCGCATACGATCTCACCTCCTCGACGGCATCACCTTTAGATAAGAAATTTCCAGATAAAATATCATCTACCATTTCTTTTGAATTTGCAGTCAATAATTTCTTCGAAGGGATATAGAATCCATCATCAATTCCCACAACTAAAAACATATTTTCAAAATCATCGTTGTCTTTAAGTGATTTGATTGCGAATTCCACCTTGTCTTTCGCTCTTTCTTTCATAGAACCAACCTCTTCGTTCTCGTCTAATAAATTATAATCACGGAGATTTTTATAATCATACTTAATAAGTCCCAATTTCTGGAAAATTCCTTTTGTAGTGTTGAATTTATCGATATTTTTTGTGGCAATGAGGATGATCATTCGTTATTACGGTGTTTCAAAAATATAACTGCGAATCGTAAGCCATACAGCTTTATAAGAACCTTCACACAAGACTCCTCACTCAGTTATATAGACTGGGTTGGCTTGTTCAGTTTGCGGTTTATCTAATTCACTTGCCATTGCTTTGAAAATTTTCGAAATCTCTTCTATCGCTCTATAGGCCTCATCAGATATTTCTGAAAATCTTATTGCGGACAAAGGTAGTTCTTGAAACGCAGTCAGCGCAGATTCAAATTGACCTTTTGAAAAATCATTCCTGACTTCTGCTAACTTTAGACTAATATCTTGTGGAAGGGTTCGTTTCAAAAGTAAATTTAATCCTTCTGGAATATATCTTGTGGCCCTATTAATTTTGACATAATTTTCAGATTCAACACCTAAGTTGTCTTCTCTTCTTGCTGCCTGATATGATCTTTCATGAGCTTGATCGCTAAATTCATACAATGTATCCTGCAACTCTTGTCTGTACACTTCTAATCTTTGAATAACTACAGAAGGTTCATCTGTAGAATCAGACAATATTTCTCTTAATCTAGCTACAATATTCTCTTGCTGGGAATACTTTTCAATTTGCCCTGAATAGTGTCTCAATAAATCAATGTCCCGTTGTAATGCTCTTCCATGAGAATCTAATCCATATGCTTCATTACTCAAAGAATTTCTTAATCTTAAGAAATCAGCTCCTAAGTCCCATATGGATTTACCATCCGCCTCAGTAAGTGCTCCTTCTCTTCCTATTGTTTCACGATCTCTCTCTGTAACCCTATCTAATTTCCCACTAATTTGTTCAACTTGCTTTACCTTATCTGAAAAACTTCTTGAGATGTTAGGTCTCTCTGTTTTATTTCCCGCTTCTACTGCATCTAAGCTAGAATCAGTCCTATGAGCTACATCATCTAGGACTCTATTTATTTGAGGGCCAAAAATATCAACAAGCGCATCTCTATCAGCATTTTGAGCTGGTGTTTCAGGTTGTAATACAACTGTATCAGGACCTAACACTGTATTGTCAACGGGCATATTGTCTAAAGGTGTTGACTGATCTCTCTCTACGTTATCTCCCTGAACTTGATCTCCTGGAAATACTCCTTCTTGACTCATATTAAAAACTTAATAATTAATCATAAGAGATTTTATCACCATTCAATATTTTTTGCTTTTGTTCACTTTATTTAAGAATCCCACTTTTCCATTCTTTGACTATTTATATGTTAATTTTCTAAAGTAATATTTATAGGAATGGCTATAGGCAACAACTCAGGTTAAGTTCGAACTCAATAAGGGAGTTCTTTTTAGAGTGGTCAGAATTCTTCCACCACAATGATCCATTTCTGATTCAATTAGCTTAAATTAATAATTAATCCAATTTAATTAACTTTTTACTCACAACAATGGGATTAAAATTTATATTGTGGTATTATCAAGCAAAATTATTTACTATATTCTGTAGCTCATAAGCTAATATATTGTCTTATTTAAGTGGACAATCAACCACAAACAATCACGACCTCTTCAGGAACTGCTTTTAAAACAGGATTTTTTGCTTCGTTGGGAGTGATGATGGTTCCCTTCGTTATCTTTACAATCGTCTTACTTTTATCTTGTTGTGCTTGTATAGGTGTATCTTCTATTTCTAGCTCTTTAATTGATCAATAAAGTTCAACAACAAATAAGTGAAAATTTACAATTATATATTTTATTTTTTATATATTAATTAAACTATTATGCCAGAGACAGTAACACAAACAACACAAGTGGGAAAGAAAGGCATGAGCACAGGGGTAAAAATTGCAATTGGATGTGGAGGTCTTTTACTTCTACTTGTAGTATGCTTCTTCGTTGCAAGTATGGCAGGTTTTGCCGGTTTATCTAAGATCTCTGAAGAAGTGGAAAAAACAACCCAAGAGAGTGAAGAACAAAAAGATACAGCTTTTGAAAATCCTGCTTCCATGAATGAAGCAGTAGTGATTGATGATGTGGAATGGACCCTTCTCAGCGGAAGCGACCTAGGAAGCACCATACCAAGTGTATCTGAATATTCTGATGATTGTGTCGCGAACAGTGGAAAGTTCATAAAATTAACACTTACAGTAAAAAACAATTCCAAGAAAATGGTTTCTGTGAGTAATCTCGATTTATTTGATTCCGAACAAAATCAATATATTACAAGCTCTGATGTATACAACTGTTCTGAGGATGATATATTTATTTTAGACAACATTAACCCTGGAATAGAGAAAACTTTCACGGGAATATACGAGGTTCCATCTACTGCAAGTGGTTTTAGAGTCAAAGTCGGTGATTTAGATTTCTTTACAGATAATTATAAATACATTTCACTAGGATTCTAATATAGCTTTAAGTAATTAAAAGGAGTAGACAACTACTCCTTTTTTTATTTTCATTTTATCAACTACTCCATGTACACACTTTTCAAATTTTGAGTAGCAGAATATATGGTGATGGCGGGAATAGCCACGTCAACAAGTTACAATTTCAATTAAGTTCTAACTAGGCAATATGAGAGAGACCGTGGATTAACTGTTTTCAGAGGGTCAGGCTTTTCTAGTGTCCCACCAGTGGACTGTGTTCGTTACACATAAGTCAAAGCATAGATATCTATAATTAAATTAATTAAATGGATAAGTATTCTTTTAACATTTTCTTTAAAGTTCTTCTTCCGTACCCAGATTTTAAGTACTTTTCATATCTTTTAGCGTCTTTCTTGTTGGGAAGTGCAAAATAACAGATTAAGTTGTAGGGTAAGTGTTTTCTGGTATGTATTGATTCACCTCTGTTGTGTTGCTTTATCCGCAGATCTAGATCCTTTGTATAACCTATATACCAGGATTTATCTATTTGACTTTGTATAACATATACATAGAACATTCTTAATTAATAAACCTATAGAAAAGGGATTGCTATGTATTGAGGCACAACTGTCACGTGATATCCTCCCGTTGGTCGGATTAACGTGACGCACCAAGTTTAAATTTTCGAAGAAAATTTATCACGAAGAGAAGATTATGAAGAACTACAAAGTGTTATAGATGGTCACGTGATATTTTTCACTTCGTTCAAAATAAACGTGACACATTGCGTTTAAATTTGCGAAGCAAATTTATCACGCAATGGAGATGGCGGGAATCGAACCCGCGTCCAAACGATACTGCGATCTACATACTACAAGCTTAGTTGATTTGAGTTGAAACAGTTTGATTAAAATCAACAAAAGCCAAACTGCTTTGATTTATAAGTGCTTCGGTTCTAAGCATAAATCAAACTTTAAACCTGCAACTTGACTAAGTTTCTCCCCAAGCCTCCCGCCAAGTGAGGAGAGAATGAGAAGGTTGCTTAATTAATTAAGCAACAGCAAAGTTGAATTGAGGTTCGACATTGAAAAATGCTACTACTCTATCAACGAAGCCTTGAATTTTGGTTTTGACGCTTAAGTCAATTTCCGATTGCTCGGAATATCCTCCCGTTTTTAACGAAGTGGCAGGATAAAGCACTTCGGCTTGCGGTAAATCACGGTCATCATCTGTCGAAGCCGATCATCCCCTTCTTGTTATTAATCAGTTATTAATCACAAACAGGGTACACATATTATAACATTTCATGTTCAAGCGCAGAATAACTTTATTTATATCTAGGTTTATTCTTCAGTTTTCCTCCGAAATGTTCTAAACTGTTAAGTAATCTATAATCTTTCTATGCATCACAACATTGTCCTGATAGACGACAATTTTGCTATTAGGCAAATTATTAAAATCTTCCTGGGACGATTATCACGAAAGTATTCGTTCGACCTCAATATCTACACTTCAGATAACGGGGTTGAAGGCTTAGGTTATGTCTTTATTACAAATCCTAATATTGTCATAGTAGATACCACCTTACCCAAATACTCCGGTAAGGATATCATTGAATTCTTCGTTCAAAACGTAAAATTCCGCTCAGATGAAATTCATGTGATTGTACTTGAGGAAAATCCAAAGAAGAAAATAAATCTTCCCAAAAATTTCCACCGTATTAACAAAAATAAACAGAACTCATTCGATCTACTGACTGATGTATTGATCGAATGTCTAAATATTTCCGACCTAGGACGTATGAGTAGGCTTTACGACTCACTTGGTGGGTTCGTTATGAAATATAGCAACATTGATGACTTACTTTCAAAAAAGATTTCAAAAAGAATCCATCTAGTAAATATTCTTCATCGTGCTAAATGGGCAATATTTGAAATTCTAATTGCGAGTGCGCTTGCAATTATTATTCTGATTTACGGCAAACCAAAGGATAACAATATTGCACAATCTAGGTTAGATCGAAAAATTTTCAGGACTAAATACTACCCTACACTTGCTCTAAGTTTTGTATCTGCAATGTTTATTCTTATTAACGTTTCCTTATTCGGATTTACACAATTGTCAGTATTTAGAAATAATTTACTTGAAACAAAGGCACTTACTACATTTGTCGTTGATACTGTAGCTGATGATGCGGACTTTCTTATTGGTGACGGAGTATGTGATACAGATGATTCAGTTGGCGACGGACCGTGTACCCTCAGAGCTGCAATTGAAGAATCGAATTCACTAGCAGGCGCTGATAATATTCATTTTAACATTCCAGGCACAGCACCATTTGAAATACTTACTAGCTCTCTACTGCCCACCATAACGAGTACGATAAATATTGATGGTATGACGCAAGGCGGGAACTGTACAACAGATGCTTTTTCTACTCCCGTAGTAATAGTTTCAGCAGATCCGTTGACTTACGACACTAAACTTATTTTTAGTACTGGAGCTGAAAATAGTACCTTGAAAGGAATGAAATTCGACTCAGCACATGTCAATATTGAGAATACTAGCGATATTACACTTACATGTAACTGGTTCGACGGAACTTCCACAGATGAACGTGACAACTTATATATCCTAAATTCTAGTAACATAATGGTGGGAGGTGCCAATGGTGTTAATAATTATAGAAATTATTTCTTTAATGCTACAAGAAACGGTATAAGTATTGAAAATTCAAATTTTGTATCGGTCTGGGGGAACTCAATCGGATTATACGAAACTCAGACTACTCAAACAGCTGCAGGGAATGAAAATGCAGGAGTATGGGTCACAGGTACTTCAAGTAATGTAGATATTGGCTACGGTTCTCTTCCAAATTCTCAGTGCACACAAGGTTGTAACATTATTTCCTCAAATCTCTATGGTGTTTTATTTCAAAATATCACTGGCACAACACTTACAGTTGGCGGAAATATTTTCGGATTTGGTCGTGTTGCACTAGCAGATTTTGGCAATGGCACAGGTATTGAATTCAATGGGGATGTCCATGTTACCTATAACAAGATAGTAGCAAGTGATACCGGAATCAGTGCTTCAGGATCAGACTGGTCTATACAATCAAACTGGATTGGAGATGTCACACTAGGAAATATTCGAGGCATCGAATTGGGCTCTCTTTTACAAAACACACAAATTGACTCAAATGTAATTATGGGGAATTCCCTAGGGATTAGCTTACTTGGCGAATACAATGAAAATTTTGGGCCACTCGATATTACAGATAATATTATCGGGTTGGAAGCAGATGGATATACACCCGCAGGGAACAATACAGGTATTAGCTTCACAACTGGTAATCAAGCAGAAGGATATTGGGGAAATTCGACAATCGAAATATCCGGAAATACAATCTCAGATAATCAAATGCCTTTCAATAATACAAACCTATCTTTTGAAGGACATGCTTTTGAAGGGATTGTCTTTGATAACAATAGAATCGGAGTCGGTGTAGTTGACGACATTGACTTAGGTAATGTTTATGGAATTAGAAGTGAAGCTCCTATGACTATTACAAATAATAATTTTTCGTATACGTCTGATTTTGATTATGCATTAGAATTATTTTCAAATTCAACTGTAACTAATAATAATTTCAATTATAACTTCTCCGCAGTTCACTTAGATTATGACAATACTTCTTTTTCTGGCAACCAATTCAATGAAAACACTGTTAGCATGACCGTATCGGGATCATCAAATGAGATAACGAGCAATACGATCTGTAACACCTCAGGCGGAGAAGTATTCATTAACAATTCAAACCTTAACAAATTTTCTCTCAATAAGTTCGGTAGTGTAAACGATACCTCAATAGAAGTAATTGGTACTTCCGTCAACAACAGCTTTACACACAATGCTTTCGCGCAAAGTATCGAAATTCCGATAGATTTGGATGATAATGGCCCAACCGCAAATGATCCAGGTGATGTTGATACAGGAGCTAATAATCGTCAAAATTACCCGGATAACTTTAGTCTTGTCGGAAGTGATATTGAGTTTGACTTTGATACAAACGCCGGAGATTACCGTATCGAATTCCATATCCCTGATACAGGAAGTTGTTCTACACTATCAAGTGTTGCTTGTTCAGGGGATATATCTCATGCTGGTGGTAATCAATCCCACAGCTTAAACTGTCCTGGTCTACCAATAGGTAATTTTGATATATTTGCTCTTTCTGCATTAATACTTGCACCGGACGAATATGGAGATACCTCGGAACTTAGCCCTATTGTAACTTTAAACAATCCAGGTCCAACAAATACACCCACTCCTACTGACACACCGATTCCTACCTCTACTGAAACTCCAGTACCTACTGCTACAGATACTCCCGTACCCACTGCTACAGACACTCCTTTACCAACAGCGACGGATACTCCTATCCCAACCGCAACAAATACACCAATACCTACACCAACAATTACTCCACTTCCGACGCCAACCAATACTCCCGTACCTATTATCACAAGCACGTCAACCCCTGTACTCACAAACACACCTGTTGTTTCATCCATTCCTGAAGCGAGCTCAACCGCCCTACAACCAACAACTCAACAGTCTTTAAGCAGTCCAACACCTGCCACAGTTATCAATGATTTCACAATTTCCATAACCCCTACTCAAACTGTAAGACCTACTAGCCAAATACCGGACGAAGTAATAGAAAACCTTTCATTAGATTTATCTCCGGACGATACTTATGCTATTCCTGACGACTCGCTACTTAAGTCTCCCGAAGTTAAGTCGTTAACTTTATCTTTTACAAAACGCTTAGATGAGTTTGTCACTGATTCCCCCATCATTGGAACAATTCTAAAAACATCAATAGACATGGGAGAAAGAATTAAGCCTTTATCTGACAATTTGAGCTATCTCTTATCACTTCAATTCATAGGATTACAAACAGCGCAACTTGGTGTCACATCATTAAATGTACTTGCACTCGCAACACCAGCAATTGTTACAGCGTTTTCACAACCCAAAATACTCTACTATGCTCTGGCTTGGTTCTGGAAAAGAAAATCAAAGCAACCTTGGGGTATCGTTTATGACAAAGCAACTGGTGCACCCGTTGCGTTTGCGTCGTTAGTACTTTCCCAAGAGGGTAAAACTGTATCCACACAAGCCACAGATCTTCAAGGTAAATATGGATTCTTTGTAAACAAGGGAAAATATCAACTCTACATTTCACACTCAGATTATCTAGAACTTGTTTCTGATATTGAAGTTTCTTACGACGGAGAAATCATCTCGAAAGACTTTGAGGTCATAGCAAAATCTCGTGATGATGTTAACTCTAATATACGTTGGTCAGTATACAAATTGAAAAGGCAACTTGCCAAGAATCTCTTTATTTTGAATACAACTATATTCTCAATTGGATTTGTTTATACAATATTTGCGATTACAAATCATCTAACAATCATAAATTACGTGATTTTATCGCTTTATCTTTTCCAATTTCTTTTGATGATCGTCTTCTATTTTTTCAAGGAGAAAGAATTTGGACAGGTCTTGGATGTTTCTACTGGATTACCTGTATCAGGAGCCATCGTAAGGATATTTAACGAAGATAGACAAATTGATGTAGCTATTACTGACAAACAAGGGAGGTATTCATTCATACTAGAACCTGGAAATTATTACCTTAAAGCTACGGCGAACGGATATGTATTCCCTTCGGAGAATACACCAAACATTACTAAAAACAAGTTGGGCAATAAACTTCTGAAGTTTACAACACAAGATAAACAGAGAGTGAATATTACGGTCTATATGAGGAAATTTGCCACGTTGAATGCGAATAAGCAAGTTATATTGTCCCCATTTAATTAGTAGTAACTTTCAAGGTGAGTCATTTTAGTCTATGATATTACTGTATGTATACATAAACTAGATGACTAATAAAATCGTCCTAATAGACGACAATTTTGCTATACGCCAATTAATAAAAATAATTCTCACTCGCTTATCACGTAACCATTCTCTAGATATAAATGTTTTCTCCTCAGACAATGGCGTTGAAGGGTTAGGGTATGTCTTCATTACAGACCCGAATATCATCATCGTAGATACCACATTACCTAAGTACTCAGGAAAGGATATCATTGAATTCTTTATTCAAAACAGTAAGTTCCTTGCAGAAAATGTTCACGTAATCGTTCTTGAAGAAAACGCTTCTAAAAAACTAAACCTACCCAGAAATTTCCATGTTATTAATAAAAGTGAAAAGAATGCCTATAAGGAACTGACGAAATTAATCTCTGAGAAATTGAACATGAAAGAAGTGAAAGATGGTGGCAAGTTTTTCCACAAACTAGCAAATTCTTTATTTAAAAATGGAAATAAAATTGATTTGACTTCGAACAAGATTTTCCAAAAGACAGGTCTGAGAAGGTTTTTCTATTCTATTTTACGTACAGTTATTGAAATTACAACTTCCTGCCTATTAGCCATAATTTTACTGATCACAGAAAAACCCCATGAAGACAATATAGTACAACGAAATAGTGATTCAAATTTATATAGAATTAAATACTACCCCACCCTCGTTGTTACATTTATGGGATTTATTCTCACGTTTGTAACTGCAGGCTTTTTCTTAACTAGTCAAACATTTATATTAAAAAATCAACTTAAAGAAACATTAGCATCAACTGTTATAGCTCTTCCCGTTCACCAAGATTTTATTTTCCATCCACCAGTCGGAGGAGGGATAACTTTTCTGGGTCCGAATGCCGTAGCGGTTAATTCCAGTGGTGAGGTCCTAGTCGTTGACTCCTATAACACAAGGGTTCAAAAGTTCGATCAAATTGGTAATTACATTTCTGAATTTGATACTTATCAATATATAAACTTTACTACATACCAGACACCCGTTGGCATAGCATTAGACAGTACGGATAATATTTTCATTGTAGATGGGAATGGAATAATTCTAAAATTTAATGAATTTGGTGTATATCAAACAAATTTTGGTGATGGCGATTTAGATTACGGAGTCGGTATCGCTATAGATAGCAACGACAACATCTTCGTCTCTGATAATAATCATGTCTCCAAATACAACAGTAGTGGGGTTTTACAATCTTCGTGGGGAGGTTGGGGAGAAACAAATGGTGAATTCAAAAGACCACAAGGGATCGCAGTAGATTCTGTAGACAATATTTATGTCGCCGATCTTTTAAACCATAGAATACAGAAGTTTTCTAATAGTGGCTCATTTCTCGATACTTTTGGTACTGTGGGTTCGGGAGACGCCAATTTTCGAAGACCTATTGGTATAGCAATAAACCCATCAAATGGAAATTTAATAATATCTGACTCCGTAAATGATAGGATTAAGATTCATACAAGTACTGGAACTTTTGTAAGCACATGGGGTACATTTGGAATAAATAATTCTCAATTTGATAACCCAACCGGAATCGGGCTAGACGCTAGTAATAATATATACGTTACTGATCATGACAATAATAGAGTTCAAAAGTTTAATAGCTCTGGAACATACTCGACCCAATGGGGTAGCGAAACACTACCAAATGCAGCAGGTACTGGTGATGGGCAATTCGCTTACCCAAGAGGAATAGACCAAGATAGTCTGGGCAACAGCTATGTCGTTGATAATGACAATAACAGAATACAAAAATTTGATCCTTATGGAAATTATTTATTACAGTGGGGTTCACTTGGATCTGCCAATGGGCAATTTGACGGACCTTATGATGTAATTGTTGACAATCAAGATTATATATACGTAACGGATGGGAGTAATCACAGGGTACAAAAATTCGATTCCTCAGGAAATTACTTAACAAAGTGGGGAGTATTTGCCTCAACCAATGGCAACTTTAAATGGCCGACAGGTATCACAGCGGACTCGGCTAACAATATTTATGTGGTTGATAGCAATAATCACAGGGTACAAAAGTTTACAAATACTGGCACCTATGTAACTAAATGGGGTACGGAAGGCACTGGAAATACTCAATTTAGTTACCCAGGAAACATTTCTATAGATTCCAGTGATAATATTTACGTTACAGATGAAGGAAATTATCGAATATCGAAGTTTACCTCAACGGGTACTTACATCACACAATGGGGAGCCTATGGCTCTGCACAAGGTCAATTTGAATATCTGGGTGATGTAACAGT
>JAGQLL010000008.1 GCA_020429395.1 Candidatus Dojkabacteria bacterium
AGATACTAATATTTACTTCCTCAATACTTAGGATTATAATCTGGTAATAAGTCCATATTTAAAGTTATTGTTCAGAATTCAGTATTTAGTTTTCAGAGGAATTTGTAAGCCCGAGAGAGATTACCTCCTCCGAGGGGAAATATTTAAATCTGAATCCTTATTTCTTAATATCTAAATATCTAAATTTTTACATTTTTCTCATGCCTTACAAAAAAACGCTACAAGTCATACTTGTACTCGCAATTGCAGGTGTATTGTTTTCTGGATATCTATCATATTACGAGTTATTTTCACCAGAAGGATGCACAGATGCAATAGTAAGTTGCGGAGACAAAGGATTCACAATCGCAGACTTACCTGCTTGTGTATATGGATTTGTAATGTACTTAGCAATACTGATATTGACTGCATGGTCTATAATTAAGAATAAATCTTAGTTAAAGAATATTTTGTCTGTAGAAGAACAAAATATACTGTATGATTATCCAGAAGGACAAGAACCTCCTATACATTTAGACAGGGACCTACTCGCTATTAGCTTATCTGAGTATGGAATAAACAACTTACCGCAAATTGTTTTTAAACCAGTTAATCGAAGAATACCCTACTGTCACGGATTGACAACACCTCTTAGTGGTAGAGTAACCATCTATACTGATTCAATTCTAAGATATGTTAAAGAAGATTTTGATTCAGATAACACAACAAAAACGAAACCTATCGAAGAGCAGGAGAAATTAACGCCCGCGAAATTTATACTTGGAGCAATAATGTCTCCACCATATCTAGCACAAGAGGCATTTAATAAAATCTATAAACCTCCAGAATTCAAAGAGACAGCAACTTATATACAAGCAAAAGAAGTAGGAGATTTTGAGAGAGGTTTCTTGTCTTATACTTCATATGTTCTTGCTCATGAAGTAGCACATAAAAAACTCCGAAGACAACTTTTGCTAGAAAGGACCAGTTTAATAGCAACAGCGGGATTATTACTCCAATCGATAGCACTGACGGGACTGACAATCAGTGACATAGTTAATGGGACATCCCATGACTTACCTTATACTCTTCTATATGCATTTGATGCTGTATCAATTGCAACAGTATTCTTAGCTAGGTTTTTGCAAGAGATGCAGGCAGATCAATTTGCTATAAACTCCTTCGAAACAGTACAAACGGCTTTATCACTAAATAGCCCAGCAGGTTCTTCATACAAACTCTGAGAGAATTTCTTTCATATGCTGAAATACTAGTAAATGCCCTGCGTCTGATTTGATAACAATTTTGTATTTAGGTACGATGTTTTCTATAAAAGCAACGGTCTCTAATGGGACAATTTTATCTCGAGCGCCATACCAGAAAGTTACTTGCTTCTTAATTGACTTAGAGTCGAAATCAATATCTTTAAGCATCCTGAGCACATCAGAGGCTGGGGCTTCAGGTCCATTTATGTAGGCTTCTCGTTCGCTCATATCTATTAATTCAGGTAAATCCAAATTTTCGAAAAGCTCCAGATCACTATCAGATAATCCAAACTTTTGTATGTTGAATTTCAGCTCTTTAGTTTTTCCATTCACCTTATCTATAAATTCCATATAAAGATGTAACAACTTAGGATGAGACATAACAATTTCAGCCAATTTTTTCTCTGGTCCTTTTCGATATAAAAATGCGCCTGATGTAGCACTTACCATCACTACTTTTTTAAAACGACTTGGATATTTGTAAACACAAGCCAGCGCATAATTAGCCCCTGCAGAAATTCCCAGAATACCAAGTTTCTCAATTCCTAATAAATCCAAAAATTCTGAAATATCGTCAGCCCACTCTAGATAATCCCTATTCTCTTCTGTCGTTGATTCACCATAACCAGGTCTATCGGGTGTGATAATTTTTAAATTAAGCGCATCTGCTGTATCTGCAAATTTCATTGCTTGTAATCTAGTTCCATTTGCACCATGACACATTAGTATTGGGTATCCATTTTTATTACCGTATACTGAATAGGAAATGGTTTTACCATTTTTAAGTTTAATAACTTCTTTTTCTTTCTCTAACATGACAAAATTTGTAATAATTAATAACCAATGAAAATAACAATTAATAAAAACAGACAGATAGCAATTATACTAGGGATAGCTTATATATTTCTAATCATCTACGCAATACTTGAGGAAACTGGTTTTTTTGGACCAGATATAGGAGTACTCAAATCTCTCCAGAATAGCGGTTTTACTAGAGCGATGTTCCTAGATATTGGGATATTAGCGACTTTGGTTGCCTTTTGGGTACTTTTGACTGGAAAAGAAAAATATAGAATATTTTTTGCCTTTGCTATTTTATTTGTTGGATCATTTGCACTGTTACCCTATCTAATTATTGAGTTTTGGAAAGATAATATTTCTCTAGGAAATTATTCAAAAGCAAGGGTGAAGACTTGAGCTTTGTGATCCGAACCAGGGAAATCCATATATTCATATGATGTTGTTGTGATTCCCTCTGAAGTATAAGTATGGTCTATGTGTGACTTGAAGAAGCCATTTCCTTGATACTTCCAAGTGTAATCAAATTCATTCGTATGAACCCTATCCATCGAAAGGTTTTCAAGATGTCTATTAATCTCTATAAATCTTGGGGACCAAGGAGAAACATTAAAGTCTCCTGTCAACAGTGTGTTTTGAGTCGGAGATGTAATAACATTCGAATTTAAATATCCAAGTTGAGCATTTCTGTTATTATAGAAGTCCACATTTACAGGTGCTGTAGTGTGAACCATTACTAGTTGTAGTTTTTCATCAAAAACCTCTACTTCGTTTTTTAAAAATAATTCTTCAAATATGTGATCTCCATTCGCCTGAGATTTTAAAGGATAACGACTAAATACCACCTTACCCGTGTAGGGGAAACTTAATTCATCTAATTTTAAACTTTGATATTTATAATTATTATCAAAATAATCTTCCAGAGCTAAATAATGTTCATTAGTAAACTCTGTCAACATTAGAATATCAGCATTTTGATCTTCGAAAAATTTCTGCATTTGTTCAGTTTCCTCGTTTTTATACCAAATATTGGCACTAACC
This sequence comes from Candidatus Dojkabacteria bacterium, assembly GCA_020429395.1. Classification (GTDB taxonomy): domain Bacteria; phylum Patescibacteriota; class Dojkabacteria; order B142; family OLB20; genus JAJTYI01. Next base: position 3,084 of record JAGQLL010000008.1, read on the forward strand.
ACTTTCAACGACTTATTATCTTGCTCTGCGGCTTTTACCCCCAGGTCAAAATAAAAAGAAAATATTCCTAGGAATATCATAAATACGAAGAACCAGTTTATCCAATAGGAGTTTGCACGTTTAATATCAGTACCACTTGTAACTAGTAAAAGGGTAAACACAATCATGTAAACAAAATATATAACAGCAGCATATGGTAGAAAACTTAGAAATAATTCTCCATAAAATGTATAACTAACAGAAATTAGTCCAATTAATGCTATAAAGGGAAGTAGCAAACCGATTTTAATAAATTTATTCATAAACAAAATTGCAATAAAAAAACTCATTTAACCTGAGCCTAGTCATTCAAACGTAACTAATACAAGAAAATCACACTTTTTATAGATAATCTAGTAATCCGAAAGTGTTAATCTGATAGAGCTTACCAACTAAAAGACCCAGTCTGTCTGTCAATTGCATTATTCCCAATAATATTAGGAGTATACCTCCTACAATATTCATATATTTTAGAAGCTTTCTCTTACTATTAAGCTTTTCAAGAATAGAAACTCCAAATATTGCGGTAATAATAAAAGGAAGCCCCAATCCAATTGAAAAGAAAGTTAAAAGAATTGCTCCTTGAAATACCGTAGTTGATGTTGAGGCGAGAAGCAAGATCGAACCTAGAATCGGCCCAATACAAGGAGACCAACCCAGTCCAATAGATGCTCCTACAATAAATGAACTACCAGGAGTTCCTGGTTTTAAGATTTTTGGAGGAGAGATTTTAAATGATTTTTGTAGGGATTGAATTTTAATTACATCCATTAATAAAATACCAAATAGTATTATTACTATCCCACCGACTCTACTTAAAATAACCCTAAATTGACCAAGATGATTGCCTATCAAACCCGCAATAATTCCAAAGAAAACAAAGACTGTACTGAAACCTAATATAAAAGTTAATGCATTTACTAAAGTATGTAATTTTTCATCCCTTATTGAACCGTTTTTTTCTTCGCTCTTATATCCCCCAGTTATAAATGCAATAAAACTAGGAACAAGTGGGAATGTACAAGGCATAAAGAAACTCGCCAAACCTGCAATAAAAGCTGGAATAATTAGACTAATGTCCATAAATAATCAATAAACAATGATTAGTATATCATTAATTTGGAAAATTTTATGCTTGGTTTTTATTTCCAAAGGAGAAATATTTCTTGTAGAGGATAATACCTGTCATCATAAGGAGTGTACCAAGTATTAGAGCATCAGCCCTATCATTTACAAGAGCTGTTGATGGTAAAGGACCAGATGGAACTGGTGTAGCAACAACTCCTCCTCCAGCAGGTCTAGTTACAACAGGTGCTGTTGTGGGTGGGACCTTTGTAGGGGGAACCTTGGTAGGTGGCACTTTTGTAGGTTCTTTCTTTTTATCAAGATCTTTAGTTGGTTCAAGAGTAGATGGGACAGGTGTAGAAATATCAGCAGATGTATCTCCAGGAGCAAGATCACGCCTCAACTCCCAACTCACATATATGGACAATCCGGCCAACAATGAAGTAATAGCAAAAATCGTACCAACAATTGCTTTTTTGTTTTTATCCATTACTTAATATGAAATACTATAAACAATTTATCTAAAACTTTGTCAGAAGTAAACACTTTTTAATTAGTTTGTGTAATAAGTTATAATTGCCTAGTAAAATATAATCAAATGCAACTAATAGAAGGAAAAAAACTCTCTGAAAAATTACTTACAGATTTAAAAGTTAAATTATCTGCATTTTCAGAAAAACCAAAATTGGCAATAATCCAAATTGGGGATGAAAAACCAAGCAATGTATATGTATCTATCAAAGAAAAAACAGGAAAAGAAATCGGAATAAATATTGATACTTATAAATACAAAACTGGTGATTTTTCATTTGTAAGTTCAAAAATCCTTGAACTAAACAATGATAAATCCGTACATGGAATAATTTTACAGCTTCCTACACCTGGGAATGAAATCAGACCCTTACTAGATTTAGTTTCTCCGATGAAAGATGTGGATGGTTTAACAAGTAGTAATTTAGGGAAAATATGGCACAATGAAACACAAGAATTTTTAGGAGCAACACCAAAAGCAATAATGTTTGTACTAAATCATATTGCAGAAAACACAAATATATCACTACGAGAATTTCTGACAGGAAAAAACGTACTTATAATCAATCATAACATCCTAATAGGCAAGCCCATTGCTGGAAAACTTCTTAATTTAGATGCGACTATTACGCTTGCTCATTCACATACTAAAGATTTAGTGCAACACATGGAATATTCAGACATTATCATTACTGCGACAGGGAAAAGAATCATAACCCAGGAAAATAACATGCATTTAAAACAAAATGTTGTAATAATCGATTCGGGTTACTCAATTAATAACGGAATAGTTTCTGGAGATGTAGAAATCGAATCAGTTCGAGAAAAAGCTTCATGGTTATCACCAGTACCTGGAGGGATCGGACCTCTGGGTGTGGCAATGCTTATGCAAAACACTTACGAAGCTTATCTCAACTCTCGAGATAAGAATCATTAACCCTGATTATGAACGTATCGTCTTCATCATAGACCACTTCGCCAAAACTCTTAATCCTTTCTTCATCTATTTGTGAATATGATTCTCTTTCTTTGTTTCCAACAAAAATTAACTCAACCTTGTATTTAGATATGAATTCTCTATCCATATCCTCTGTAGTGTTCCCATTATAGAAGTTTTGCACCTCTGTTTTTCTAGCAAATGCATCTTCCGAAGAACCTCTCCATTGCCATTCATGAGTTGGCCATCCCATTACGGTAGGTAAACCTGTTGTAGAAGAGACTCTAGCTGAATATGTATATGCATCACCAACTTCTTCGAGAATTACTGGTTGTCCTTCAATATTCTGTCTCAACCAAGTAATGGCCTTGTAGTCTGCAGGCTTTTCTTTCCTAATATAATCAATTCCGTCCATAGTCTGAACAATATCTTTGTTATCCGTAGGATAAAAGTCGTCCACTGCTACAAATATGTATACAAAAGTCATTATGAATATTAATGAAGAAAGTGAGAAAACAAAATATTTATAAGGAGCCTGTAATTTCCTTAATCTAGACTTTGTCTTAACAGCCTCAGAATTCAGAATGGCATAGATAAAACTTACTGCAGCAACTCCGAATATCACCCAAGCATGATAATAGAATTTGAAAACTGTATTTGTTCTGAAATAAGGTTTATTTGAAATATCAAAAATATCCTTGATATACAGAAACTCCACACCGATAATCAAAGAAATTGCGATTATTGTAAGTAATACTGGGAATAATTTTAATGCACTCTCTTTGACAATTTTCAGCCACAACGCAATCATAAAAAGAAACGGAGCAATTAAAAATTGAAACCAGAATTGCATCCATGGTAATGGAGCACTTTTAGTCTTAAATGGGACAATCCCGACGGGAAAACCACCTTCAGGTCCTACTGCTGGGCTATAATGGATAATATAAGGGAGCATCAGTATTAAACCTGGAACTAAAAGGGTCACTTCCGCAATTAAAAAGTACTTTATTTTTGTTTCAAGCGCATCCTTTAAACCCACGGTTTGGTATAGATGAATCAAAGTAAACGCAAATAGAGCAGTAATCATATCCCAACTATTAATACCATAAAGACCAATTATTAATGGGGAGATTAGTAGATTAAACTTTATCTTTGATTTTGTACCAATTTTCTTCCCAAGTGCGACCATTGCAAGTGCAAGTACAATTACCAAGAATGGTAGTGCAAGATAATGTCCATGGACATCACCTAAAACTATGCTATATGCAGGGTACTCGTTAATTGTAAATTCAATAATTCTAGTTGAATCCGGGAAGAAATATGTGAATTCTTCGCCTTTGAAATAAGCAAGAAACCAGTTATATGCCATGTGAAGATTACCTGCGTAAGAAATCCAGGCAGCACCTATCAAAGCAAAAGTGATCTTAATCCACTCTTTCCCCTTTTTAAATAATTCCATAAAAATTGCAAATAGTCCTGTAAAAGTCTGTGCAATAATAGTGACTAATGCATAATTGTAGACATAACTTATGGCTATATTCCCGAGTTTACCAATAATCGCAAAAAGATAATGACCAATGTAATAATAATTAATATTTCCACCTTGAGCTAACCAAGGATCTAATGGAGGAAAATTCTCTGTTCGATTGATAGAGTTCATAAAAGCAAGATTCATCATCTTCTCAGTTCCTTCTGCTCTAGGATTGAAAGATCTAATATATGTCCAGATCACGATGGTTCCCAGGAAGAGTAACTCTTCCATGATCATATATTTTGTAATCTTGAACTTTGTCTTGTAAATCCAATATAAAGAACCTAGAATTGCCAATACAAAAAGCGCCCAACCTACATATTGCGTATATGGAAGAATTTTAATCGCAGAGAAAAACCACCAAACAATACCAAAAGAAAACAATCCAATAAATTTACTGAAGGCATAACCTTTGTCTTTCCAGTTTTTAAAGATATGCGAAGTGATAGGTAAACCGATGATGCCAAAAGCGAACATCAATAAATACCAAATGAGAAAAATTTTAATCTCCATATTTTGAATCAATTAACTTAGATAATTCTTTTGCTTGTTCAACCGCATAATTCGTTCCTCGATCATGCGGAAAAATTTGTGTAAAATTTGCATAGTACAGTCCTTCGATATCTGTCTCATACTTTGGCATTTCGTAATCAGTGGTTACAACATGTTGAGCAAATGGCGACTTAAAAAAATGTCTATCAATCACCCAGCTTTTATCAAATTTATCATTTATCTTAGGTAAGTATTCACAATATAAATCAAACAATTCATCTTCTGATTTCTTAAACAATTCATCCTCTGGGTCAACATATTTTGCTATATACACTATGATTTTATCATCGTATTTTTCTTTTTCAACAAAATTTGTATGTTCCACAAGAGCCAAGAATGGAGCTTTTTTGTCATTAATATTTAACCAATAATACGGCGTGATACTTTCGGATAACTCCAATATCATGCAAGTAGCGCCGATATATTTGATATTTTCAATACTTTTTTTAAATGCATTGTTAACTGGGAAAAGTTTATTAAAGATAGGTCCGGGGATTGTGCTAATCACAATATCGAAATTTTCAGTTTTACCATCATATTTAATTTCGTGTTTTTTACTGACCTTTTTATATGACTCGAGAGTAGAATTATTTATCATCTTCACATTGAATTCCTGAAGTTTTTTGACCAGAGTGTCAATTAATAACTGAAAACCGCCCTCCATATACCCCAAATACTCTTTCCCTATCGGATTTGGCCTAGAACTAGCTCTGTCGTAAATCCTTGCCCAAAGCCAACTCATTGAGATTTCTTTGTATTTCTTTCCGAATTTACCTACTAAAAGTGGCTCCCAGATTATTTCAGTTGCTTGTTTACCAAAGTACTTCCTCGCCCAGTCGATTGCTTTTATTTTCTCATAATTCTCTTTGTATTTTGATTTTGAAAGATATAGAGAGACTACACCCGCTCTTAATCTATTGAATATGTTTAGCGGTTTGAATTTCAACAAATCAACACTTCCAGAAAAGCTATGCAATTCTCCATCGATGAAAATACCCATCGAGCTAGCAGGAAAATACATTTTGTGCTCAAGTCCGAGTTCTTTAATTAACTCCTGAATATGAATATCACTTTTAAACCAGTGGTGATAATACTTCTCAATATATGTTTCCCCAATTTTTAATCCGGAAGCAAGTCCACCCCAGTCAGAGTTTTTTTCTAAAAGTGTGATTTTATAGCCTTTGTGTGAAAGTTCATATGCAAGAGTTAAACCTAAAATTCCTCCCCCAATTATTGCAACATTTTTATTCATTTATATAGCAATTCAAGAGAATGATTATATCAATGCTTAAAACAAATTGACAGTATTAGAAAAGCACACTAATATTAAATTGAATTATCAAAATCAAATGTTGAAACTCACAAGCCATAACATCTTGCTCTATAGCATCTGATAAAGAATGTATTGCCCCGTTTGTTTTATATTATTTTAGTAATTTCATAATGTTACAGAAATCTCTTAAATCTACAGATCAAGAAGTTTACGAAATATTAAAAGCGGAAGAAAAAAAACAACAAGAGAAATTATCTATGATTCCTTCAGAAAATTTCACTTCAAAAGCTGTCCGTGAAGCCGTCGGATCAGTATTTATGAATAAATACTCCGAAGGTTATCCAAACGCAAGATATTACGAAGGAAATTATCATATTGATAAATTAGAACTGTTAGCAATAGAACGTGCGAAAAAATTCTTTAAATTACCTAAGGACTGGGAAGTTAATGTTCAGGCTTTATCAGGAAGTCCTGCAAATCTATCTGTTTATATTGGACTATTAAAACCAGGTGACAAAATCATGGGAATGTATCTACCTGATGGAGGACATTTATCACACGGATGGTCATATAATCCAAAGAAAGACTCAGCAGAGTTTGTCCCGAACATTATGTTTTATGCAGGCGGAAAACGAAAGGTTAATGTTACTTCAAAGTTCTATGAAGCCGTTCAATATAAAACCGATCCTAAGACAAAACTCTTAGATTATAAAGAAATTGAAAAAATAGCGAAAAAAGAAAAACCAAAAATGATAATTACAGGAGGAACTGCATATCCTAGAGATATCGACTACAAAAGAATGTCCGAAATAGCTCATTCTGTAGGAGCTTATTATCTAGCAGATATCGCACACGAGGCAGGATTAGTTGGAACTGGGGTTATGAATTCGCCAGTTGGTTATGCTGATGTAGTTACCATGACAACTCACAAAACACTCCGATGTAATAGAGGTGCGTTGATCTTAGCAAGGGCTGAGTTGATGAAAAAAATCAATAGAGCGATTTTCCCTGGACTGCAAGGAGGCCCACACAATCACAGTATTGCAGGAATTGCTGTTGGTCTCAAAGAAGCATTAACTCCTGAGTTCACAAAATATGCAAAACAAGTTGTTAAAAATGCTCAAGTCCTGGCCAAAGAATTACAGAAGTTTGATTTTGAAATAGTCACAGGAGGAACTGACAAGCATTTAGTTCTTATCGACCTTACAAACAAAGGCGTTTTTGGGAAAAAATATGCAAGAGCTTTGGATTATGCAGGAATAATTGCAAATATGAACACCATGCCTCAGGAAAAACGACCTCCAGCAGATCCATCAGCACTCAGAGTAGGAACACCTTGGATAACTACTCGAGGTATGAAAGAACCAGAAATAAAACAAATCGCAAAATGGATGAATGAAGTAATGTTTGTAATCAAAGATTGGCAAGATATGGACTTTGCAGAGTTCAATACTAAAGTCGCGAAGCACAAAGATATTCAAAAAATTGCGAAAGAAGTGAATACGCTGTGTATGAAGTATCCGTTAGATATTTGATTGGAAGAAGAAAAGATTAATTTCGGACTAATCGGCAAGTTTTACCTTCATCTTCATCAACCTGACAGTCGTCTGGAGTGCGTCTTCTGCGAGTTTTGCTTGTATGTAGTGAATATTTTGGTCAATTTCTGGGAGAATTACGTATTCGAGGGCATTTACACGCCTTCTTGTTTTTTCGATTTCTGTTGCCAATCTTCTAACCTTGAACTCTAGTTCTACAAGTTTTACCAAATCAGGCAATAACTCCCTTAAATTTTTTAGCGAAACATCAAGATGATGATTTGTTTGAGCTAAAGAGTAATTTAGAAAATTTCCAGTTACTTTTACTTCCATTTCTGGGATTTTCACACCTAACACGTTTTTTGTTTCACTAAATATTCGGATTTTGGTATCAGGCTTTTTAGCAAGTAATTCGAGATATTCTTCGTCAATGTTTAACATTGCAAAATTATATCTTTTCATAATTTCCCCATATTTTTCTTCAAGATCACCGCGCATTTTAAGTGCAATACGGTAATTAGACATGAATATTTGTACTAAATTATCGCGCTTGTCCTTCAGAAGCTTATGACCACGCTTCACGCTTTTGCGCTTGTTTTTCAAACGCATCAACTCTTGTCTTGTTGGGATGACGTTTTCTCTTGCCATTTAATTTTTCATATATTTTTCGATATGCTCTTTCTTAACTCTTTTGAGTTCTTTCTCTGGTAGCATAGATAGTAATTTCCAACCCAAATTCAAACTTTCTTCAATCGACCGATCATTTTCATATCCTTGGTTTACGAATTCTTTTTCAAATGCATCTACAAATTGAACGAATTTTCTATCGTCTTCACTAAGTGATGATTCTCCTAAGATTTGGGCCAATTCTCTGAGTTCTCGACCTTTTGCATAACCTGCGAACAATTGATTTGCGACTCCAGAGTGATCTTCACGAGTCTTACCTTCTCCAATACCCTTATTCATCAACCTTGAGAGTGATGCCAATACTGCAACCGGAGGATTGATTCCCTTTTTCTCCAATTCAGGAGCAAGAACTATTTGTCCTTCAGTAATATAACCAGTCAAATCAGGAATTGGGTGAGTTTTATCTCCCTCAGGCATTGTTAAAATAGGCAACTGTGTAATAGAACCAGTTGAACCATCAACCTTCCCAGCTCTTTCGTAAAGCGAAGCTAAGTCAGTATACATGTATCCAGGATAACTTCTTCTTCCTGGGACTTCTTTTCTCGCAGCTGATACTTCACGTAGTGAATTACAGTAGTTTGTAATATCTGTTAATACAACCAATACATTCATATTTTTTTCATAAGCTAGGTATTCTGCTGTTGTGAGAGCTAATCTAGGTAAAGTTATTCTTTCAATAACTGGATCATTAGCGAGGTTAATAAACATTACTGTCTTAAATAATGCACCTGTTTTTTTAAATTCATTAATGAAGAATTGTGATTCTTCGAAAGTGATCCCTATTGCTCCAAAAACGATCGCAAAATTTGAATCTACTTTACCTTCTTTGATAACTTTTGATTGTCGAACGATTTGAGCAGCTAGCTTTGAGTGTGGTAAACCAGCAACTGAGAAAATTGGGAGCTTCTGACCTTGAACCAATGTGTTCATAACATCAATTGTAGAGACTCCTGTTTGAATAAAGTCTTCAGGATATTCTCTTTTGAATGGATTTAAAGGAAAACCATTAATATCAAGTTCTTTTTCGGGAATGATTTCTTCTCCTCCATCCATAACATCACCAAAACCATTAAACACTCTTCCCATCATCAATTCGCTGACTCCTAATTTCAAAGTTTTCCCCAAAAACGATGCTTTTGAGTTTTTGATATCAATTCCAGATGTAGTATCGAACATTTGCACAACAGCTCTATCATCTCTAGCCTCTAACACTCGACCTTTTCGGATCTCACCATCTTGAGTTTCTACTTCTACAAGATCTTCGAATTTTGCTTTTTCAACTCCTTCCACAATCAACAATGGACCGTAGAGTTCTTTTATTGTTTTATACCACTTTTTCATTATTCAAAATATTAATTTAATATAATCATCTTAAATTTCATCATCAAGATCTCTTATCACACGATAGTAGTCAGGTTGATCCGCCTCTGTAACGTCTTTTTCAGGCTTGAATTTCATTAATTCTTTTGTGATTTTCTTTGAAAGTGACTCTATCTTTGAGATTTCACTCTCAGGAACCAATTTCATCCCTACAATTTCC
>JAGQLL010000009.1 GCA_020429395.1 Candidatus Dojkabacteria bacterium
TATTAGAATTAGAAATGCAATTTGTCGCGTCATATGTTCCTCCAAGGCCTGTTTCAATAACAGCATAATCTACTTTTTCTTTCCAAAATGTGTAAAATGCAAGGCAAATTATCATCTCAAAGTAGCTTAATGAACCGAACTTTGATTTCTCAACATCTGTGAATGTTAGAAGTAGTTTTGAAAAGTTCTTTGCAAATGTTTCTTGATCGATCAGACTATTATTTATCTGAACTCGTTCACGAATATCTTGAATGTGAGGTGAAAGCGTGAGTCCTGTTTTGAATCCATGAGCTGTAAGAATTTTGCTAATAAAACTTGCTGTAGATCCTTTTCCAGATGTGCCGGCAATATGGATGACTTTAATTTTTTCTTGAGGATTTCCTAATAATTCGAGTGTATATCTGACACGCTCTAAACTAAAGCCAGCACTGTATCCAATATCAATCTTATCCTTGATTCTCGAGTAAAGGTGTTTTTCTACTTCTTTGAAATTCATTTGTTTCTTAATACAAGTTTATCAAACATCATAGGGTCGGGTCTGCTGAGGGCAAAACTTATCACTTCAGCCACTTCAGTTACGGTCATCCAATTTGACCTATCTCTGACGACTCCAGTCTTCAGGTGGAAGGTAGTGTCCATACTAGCAGGATAAAAACCAAAAACTTTTATATTGGTATCTTTGAGTTCGAGTTGTAGTGATTCTGTAAAACCCTGTATTGCAAATTTACTAGCTGAATACACACTGAGGTTGGCTTCTCCCTCTACTCCTTTTGTAGAAGAAATATTTAGTAAATAACTTTCGCTTCGTCTTTTTAATAATGGCAAACAGGCTTTGGTAACATAGATTACTCCTTTTACATTTACATTAATCACATTTGAAATTTCGGCTGGTTTACTTAATTCAATAGGAGATTCCATAAAGATTCCTGCATTATTAATGAGGATATCAAGGTTTGAAATATTTTTAACCATCATCTGTACTTGACTAAAGTCCGACACATCACAAACGAATGTACGAAGTTTTGATGAATTTAGTTTATCTGATGCAGATTTTAGTTTCTCTTTGTTACGACCACAAATAATAACTTCTGATTTTTGAGAAAGTAATTCTTTTGCTATTGCAAATCCCAAACCTTCACTTCCCCCTGTGATTAATACGGTTTTATTAGTTAAATTCATATTTGAAAATTTAATATGACTAATAATACCAAAAATACTGTTAAATGTGATTTCTGGTGTGATTATTTGGGATTATTGCGTTATTAAAGGAAACTAAGAGAATTTATATTGAAACCATATCTTTATAGAAGAAAAAAGCGTTCCCAAAATGATAACCATCTAAACAAGAGCCTGCGGGCTCTTTTTTATTTATTAATTTCTACTTATGGAGTATCTGCAAAAAGTTGATAATCCGGAACACGAAACAGCAGAGCAAAGAAGATTGAGACTACAGCTTTTAACAGCGACTGGAGCAGTAGTAGAAAATAGACTACCACTAGGTATCGGCGGTAGCGGTCTATATTTAAAGAATGGACAGGAACAAGTAATGCAAGTATGAGGAATTAATACAATTCGTATTTCTTTAATAATTTTTTGTTTCCCTCTATCTGATAACGCAATAATTCCGAGTAAACTCCTTCTTTTCTTGCAAGTTCTCCGGGGGTTCCCATATCTGCAATTTTACCTTTATCTAGTACTATGATTTTATCTACATTTTGGATTGTAGAAAATCTATGAGCGATTATAACTACTAGCTTGTCCTTCATCAGATATTCTAATGCATTCTGCACCGCTTCTTCAGATTTTGAGTCGAGATTGCTAGTAGCTTCATCAAGAATTAAAATGGGAGCATTTTTTAGAATTGCTCTAGCTATTTGTATTCTTTGCTTTTGCCCCCCAGATAATTTTACTCCCCTCTCCCCTACTTCTGCGTTTAGTTTTTTAGGCAGTTTTTCTACAAAGTCCCATGCATTTGCTTGTTTAAGTGCTGTGATGACTTCTTCATCGGTGGCTTTTATACCATATGCGACATTTTCTTTTATTGTGGTTGAGAATAGTTCATTCTCTTGAAAAACTAGAGCTACGTTATTTCGAATGTATTGCTGGTCGAGCTCACTATATGGTTCTCCGTTCAGCTTAATTTCACCATCTTGCGGATCATAAAATCTTAAGATTAGATTTACTAGGGTGGACTTCCCTGCCCCACTATGTCCTACTAATGCAACTTTTTCGTCCGGACCAAGTTTCGCTGAAATCGATCGAATAACATCATCTGAATCTTTGTAGTGAAAGCTTACATTCTCAAATACAAGTTGTGGATTTGTAACTTTTTTGTAAGTGGATTTTGATTTTAATTCTTCACCTTGTGGTAATTCAAGTATCTCAATAAACTCTTTGGATCCTGCTTCTGCTGTTTGTACTTGGGTCAGAATATACGACATTGCGTAAAGTGGCCTTCTGGCTTGATCAAGCAACTGTATTATAAGAACCATAACACCAATACTAAATTTGCTTTCGAATGTCATGTAAAAGATGATTGTGTAAATCGCTATCATCAGAAATGTAACTCCCGAATTCCTGGCAAAATCTAGTAGATGATAATTTTTACTCTGTCTGGCATAGATTGTGTTTATCTTTTTTATTTTCTCTGAAACAAAGCTTGATTCAGGAATTTCGTTTGTGAAGCTTTTTACTACTTTTATATTTGTAATAACTTCCTGAATTCGGCCTCTAGTAATATCTTCTAGTTTGTTTTTCTTTTCTTCTTCTTTCCCCCATCTTTTTGCAGAAATAGATGTGAGATAAAGATATATTGGGAAAATGCCTGCTGTAAGCAGAGCTATTGGGATGCTGTAGTACGCTAAGGTTATGATTATGAATATACTTTGTAAGATTGAAGGAATGATAAAATTCGTTGCTGTGTTAAAGAAGTTTTTGATAGATTTTATTCCTCTCCCGAGTTGGTTGATTATTTTTCCTGATAACTCAGAATCAAAATAAGTCTGTGGGAGAGTTAAAATTTGATAATAAAATTTATTTGTTAAGAATTTTTCGAGCTCACCTGCTAAATGATCACCTTTTCTACTGCTATAAGCGTCAAGAGCATTCTTGGTAAGCGATAGAACAAATCCAAAAACAATTAAAAAGATGATTTTGTCAGTATCCGCAACTTCTCCTTGGATTTTTAACACAATTTCATCAATGATAAATTTTGAAACAAAAGGTGTAAGTAAATCTAAAAATACTCCAATCACAATTAGGGCGGACATGCTTAAAATGATTCCATGAAGCGGTTTGGAGAGTTTGACGATTTTCAGAATATTTGGCATAGCGCTATTAATAATGTAGTAATGATTTTATGATAGTTGTGTTTAATTAACAAATAATAAAAAAACTTGACATGTTATTGATATGTTCCTAACATATTGTTAAGTAAGTTTTTATTTAATTTTTATTTATAATTTAAATGAGAAAAGTTTCAAACCTAAAAGGTTTTACATTAATTGAAATTTTGATAGTGATTGGTTTGATTGCAATTCTAGCGGCGGTCACTATCATTGCATTGAACCCTACAGCAAGTTTCGAAGATGCAAGAAATTCTGAGAGACAAACTGAAATGGCACAAATTTTTACAGCCATGAATAGATATGTAGTAGATGGAGGTTCTACTAGTGGAATAACAGGTGTTTCTGCTTGTACTGGATCCGCTCCTAACTGGGTAGGTGTCGATTTTCCCTCAGCATTTGCAACTACATTAATATCCGGTGGATATCTATCAGAAGTTCCAACAGACCCAGAGGGTGGTTCTTATGATATTTGTTATGTCTCAGGAACTTCAGGACCAATTACTCTTGTAGCTCCTAATGTTGATGGTACAAGGATATATATGACCAGATAAATTGTCATTTAAATAAAGACAGAGGAGCTTCGGCTCCTCTTTTTTTTGGATATTTATAGATTATGAAATTAAGCAAAATTGAATCTAAATTTCCCTCAAAGAAATTAGGATTAACTTGATACCATCTCCAAACTTTGGTTTAATATTTGATAGTATTAGTTATTTTTAATGTCAGGATCAACTGCCCAAAATTCTCAGACTGTGAACACATCTACAGGTCAGGTTCCTACACCCATGGCAACTCCTAATTCTCTGTCGCAAACACCTTCAGAAACTAATCAAAGTGCCCCTACACAAGCACTTATTCAAGAAAATCAAACAGCACAACAACCTCAAGTACAGAGTTCTACTCCTCCTCAAGCTCCAACTACAACACCTCAGACAGAAAACCAAAATATGGATGAGCAGAAGAAGGCAGGTGAACAAGAGCCTGATAATCAAACTCCCACAAAAAAGATTCAAACTATCGAAAAACCTAAAGATGGTAGTGAGTTAAACATTGTAGAATTAATTAACTACATCGTTAAGCAGGCAATTAAAGCAAAAACATCTGACATTCATATTGAACCGCATGAAGAAGTAGTTGTTGTGAGGTTCAGGATAGATGGAATATTGAAAGATGTCTTACAAGTAGGAAAAGACATACAGGAGTCATTATTATTTCGAATAAAGGTGGCTGCAAAGATGCGTACAGATGAGCATTTCGCACCTCAGGATGGTAGGATTAGATTCATAATCGAAAATAAAAAAATAGATACTCGTATTTCTATTCTTCCGACAAGCTCAGGTGAAAAAGTGGTGATGAGGCTTCTAATCAAAGAGGGAAAATCTTTCACTTTTAGCTCTCTAGGTATGTCTGATGCAGATCAATTAGTAGTTGAGAAGAGCTATAATCGCCCGTATGGGATGATTTTAGCTGTTGGTCCTACAGGTTCTGGTAAAACCACAAGTTTGTACGCTATTCTTCAGAAACTTAATTCAAGAGATGTAAATATTACCACTGTAGAGGATCCGGTTGAGTATAGTATCGATGGTGTTAACCATATTCAAGTAAACAATAAAGCAAATCTAACTTTTGCTTCTGGGCTTCGTTCTATCTTGAGACAAGATCCAGATATAATAATGATTGGAGAGATTCGAGATGCAGAAACAGCAAATATTGCTACAAACGCTGCTCTTACTGGGCATTTGGTACTGTCTTCGCTTCACACAAATGACGCTATATCTACAATTCCAAGATTGATCGATATGGATGTTGAACCATTTCTTGTTGCATCAACTTTGAACATAGTTATTGCGCAAAGGTTGGCTAGAAAATTATGTGATAAGTGTAAAAAGCAAATCACCATTGACCAAGAAGAATTGACGCGAATAACCAAAATGAGACAAGATATTGCAATGAACTTCAAAGTAGGAGATGTTGTATACAAAGAAGAAGGCTGTGAAACATGCGGTGATAGCGGTTTTATGGGCAGGTTTGGGTTATTTGAAATTCTAGAAATTACAGAAAAAATTAGACGAATGATATCAGAGAGAGAAAATATCGATGATGTATTTAAAGTCGCTAGAGAGAATGGTATGAAGTTAATTGTTGAGGATGGTGTAAATGCTGTGAAGACAGGAACCACAAGTCTGGAAGAAATTATGAGAGTTACTGCACTTAAACAATAAATTTATAATTTAAATTATTAAAAATTAATGGAAATAAAATTATCAAAAGATAAGACGATATATTTGTTCCATAAAGTCTCTCAAGTAGATCTGGCTCTATCGATCAGGCACTTGGCAGTTATGCTTGAATCAGGTTTATCACTAGAGGATACTCTGGAAGTAATAAGTCAGCAATCTCCAGACCCAAAGCTTCGTGAAGCCTACGGGGAAGTATTAAAAGACGTTAGATCTGGTAAAACAACATCATCGGCAATGCGAAAGTATCCAGATATATTTTCTGATGTGATTATTTCGATCGTTGAGGTTGGGGAGCAAGGTGGAACACTAGAAAAAAATCTGAATTTTTTATCAGTATTTCTGAAAAAAAATTATGAATTACTAAGAAAAGTTAAAGGAGCTATGGTTTACCCAGTAATCATATTGCTTCTCACCTCATTTGAGATGCTTGGTGTGATATATTTCATTTTGCCAAAGATGGAAGGATTGTTTAATGCTTTTGAGGATCCACCGGCATTGACTATGTTTGTACTTAACTTCTCAAATTTTATAAGAGGCAATATTTTGTTTTTAGCCATAGCGATGATAGTTTTTGTCATAGTTGGTGCTAAGTTTTTTGAAACAAAAACGGGTAGTGATTTTAAAGACAAAATGATGTTAAAAATCCCAATTATAAAAGAACTGGTTTTAAAAAATATTTTAGCAACTTTCTCTAGAACATTGGGAATATTACTAGAAAGTGGGATCCCGTTAGCTGATGCGCTTAAAATCACTGCGACTACTACAAGTAATGTAGTTTATTCTCAAATTTTTGAGAATTTACGACAAGAAGTTCAAAGAGGTAAAAACGTTGCGGATGTTCTAGCACGATATCCACATCAATTTCCTCCACTTTATGTAAAGATGATAAGTGTCGGAGAAAAGACAGCAACATTAGAGGATAACTTATTATATCTATATGATTTCTATGCTGAAGAAGTTGAAGAAATGACAAATAATATGAGTACAATTATTGAGCCTTTGTTACTGATATTCATAGGGCTGATGGTAGCCGTATTAGCTATCTCTATAGTTGGCCCGATATATCAATTAACAGGGAATATTAATCAACTTTAATGCTTCAAAAAAACGGATTTACATTAATTGAAATATTAGTAGTTATAGGTTTAATCAGTATCGTTTCCGTTTTTGCAGTTCCCTATAGTATCAGGCAAATTACCGACAATCGAGCATATGATGCAGCAGCTACAGTAAGTAGTGTAATCTTTCAAAGCCAACAAAACTCATATGCAAAAAAAGATGGAAGTGCTTATGGAGTAATTATTGAACCCAATTCCTATCAGACTTTTACTGGAGTTGAAGAGACTTCGGCTACAAATTTAATGGCATACTGGAAGATGAATGAGTTTAGTTGGGAAGGTGTACCAGGTGAAGTATTGGACAGCTCGGGTTCGGATATTAGTGGCACTACCCATGGTGGAGTGATAACCACGTCTGATGGTTTTGCAAGATCAGCAGCATTTCCTCAAACAGATAGTTATATTAATATGGGTGATAACGATATTCTGGATTTTGGACTCAATCAAAACTTCACTATTTCAGCATGGGTAAAAACAAACATAAATCCTGTTTCAGACTTTTACCCCTGGGTAATATCAAAACAAGGGGGTGCTTCAAGAACGGGGTATGGAATAATGGCAAATGCCGCACAATTTTCTCCAAATTGGAGGGCGACACTTTGGGTAGGTAATACAGAGTATGTTTGTGCTTCAAATGTTGATATTACTAACAATGATTGGCATCATTTAGTTGTTGTTAGAGAAGGTTCTACATTAAGAGTTTATACAGATAGTGCCCTCTCAAACACATGTAGTTTAACAAGCGCAAGTATTGAAAATTCCTATGATTTTACAATCGGCACTTATTCTGACTTGTCCGTTAATTCACTAGATGGAAATATTGATGAAGTTAGAATTTATAATACAAATTTATCAACAACGGATATTGATAATTTATACAATTATAATAGTCGAACGATCACTACTATTGAACAAACAAACCTTGAAAATGTTGAAACTACTCTAGTTTCTACCGAGAACATAATATTATTCAGTGAGTCTGGTTTTCGACCTTTTCGCCCGATTTCTTTCAATATGAATTATTCAGGTTCTACTGTCTTTGTGGAAGTCAATTCAGAAGGATTAATAAATTATTACATTGACAACTAAATGCATCTAAAAGCAATGAACATAAAAGGGATGACGTTAATTGAGGTGGTTTTATATCTTGCGATATTTGCTATGTTTTTCATAGTAATGATAAATTTCTTCTTTTTCGTTCAGGACAGTAATCAACTATCCGGGGAAACACTGAAAATTGACAGATCTACCATCCTGATCACACAACATTTTGAAGATAGCTTTAAGCAGTCAGACTCTGTTGGGATTAATACCATTCCTGATATTGACAATGGTACTCTCGAACTCCTTGGAGATGTGGATGTTACATATAGTATACTAGATTCAAGACTACAGTTTGATAATTCTGAATCAACAAAGCCAATAACAAGAAGTGATATTCAAGTAACAAAATTTTTACTTGAAGAAATTCTAGATAATAGCGATACTGTAATAGGAGTGAAGATTACTGTTGGTATCAGGTCTGCATCTGATACAACTATTAATAGTGAATTTACAAACTCATATATTATTGATTAATGGAAAACCTAAGAGGAAACGTAGCGCTTACTACTGTTCTTGTTTTTTCAGCGATGTTTGTTTTCACGGCAATCGCAATTATCTTCCAAGCAATGGACTTCGCAAATTCTACAACAAGTTACACAAATCAAATTTATGCACAGAACACAGCTTTCACATGTTTAGAAGAAGCATATTATAAGATTAGTAGAGATCCTAGTTACGGCGTAGGTTCGCCTGGTACATTTACAGTGGAGATAGATCCAAACCGTTTGTGCAGTGCAGTTGTAGAAAATACAATCGACTCAAATAGAGTTATTACGATAGAGAGTAGCTACCGAACTGCAAATTATAATACAAAAAGAACTATAGCTAATATAAATGCTGAAGATTGGGATATAAATTGAAAAGGATAATTAAAAATAACAAAAAAAAATATAAGGGTTTCTCACTTGTTGAGCTTTTACTTGCCTTGGCTATTTTCGGAATAGTGGTATCGGCTAATTTTGGATTAGCATTGGATGCATATCGTTCACGACAAAATGACAGAACTAGACTTGAAGCTGGTTTAGTCATCAAGGATACGATCAACAGCTTATACTCGATTAAGAATGCTTCCTGGTCCGAAATGATATCTTACTTTGATGAAGATCCAGATGGCTTAAACTCTAGAATAGTTGAGGTAGTAAATAATAAAATTGTAATAAATTTCGGTGAAAAAAACTTAAACAATATTACATACGAAGTATATTTTAAAAAAGCATTTCGTAGTACAGCAGGTGTGTTAGAACCCACAAATGAGGGAACAGATCCAGATACTATAAAAATTGTCGTTGTTGCAACTTGGTCAGATATGTTTAATAACACCCAGCAACTTACAGAAAACTATTTCCTGACAAATTGGTCTAGTACTACTTGGTCGGAGTATGATGATTCCACTTTCAATATTCTCCCACCTGTTTTAATAAATTCAAAGGTAGAAAACGATAGTGTTTCTGTAAGTGAGGTGACTCCAATAGCTAATTCGGATTGGTGTAACATTATTGAGGATAGTACCACAAAGTCTTACGATCTATTCCCCGTGGGTTCTGGAAGTTCTCAGGCAATCGCTTCCAATGTACAGCCAGGAGAAGAGATTGTCTACGAGATGTATGAGCCTGCTTTGACAGGACCAATTCCAACAAATGCACCTGCTCCTGTAGCACCTGTTATGCCTGCTTTAAATAATAGCAATTTATCAATATGTGATGGAACAGGAACAACTCCCACACAGTGTGAGAGCTTAATAAGATTTTATGATAGTACGAACGGGGATGCATGGACGGATAATACTGATTGGACAGAAACAAATACGCCTTGTAGTTGGTTTGGTGTCACATGCTCTGCGGGCAATGTTGACTCTGTTAGTTTACCTAATAATAATCTTACAGGTTCATTACCTACAGAAATAGGAAACTTGACTGGTCTTACAACCTTGAATTTGACAGGAAATGCAATCACAGGTAGCATCCCGCCACAGATTGGCAGATTGACAGATCTCTCTACACTAGATTTGAGCGATAATCAACTTGATGGTGTGATACCAAAAACTATTGGAAATAACACAAATTTATCAATCCTAAACTTGTCATTGAATGCTTTAGATGGCCAGATTCCATCATCCATAGGTCGTTTATCCACGTTAGACGAATTATATTTGCAAAATAATACCCTTACCTGTCATGTCCCTACAACGATCGCGAACTTGTCTGAAATTGATTCTACAAAACTTGACTTATCGAATAATAATTTGATGCTACCTAGTAGTGTGACATTACTTGATACATACTTAACCACTACGAAATCAGCAGTTATGACGAATCAAGGTGCTACGATTGAGCATGAAGATTGTGTGTATAAACCATCAACGGACAATATCTATATTGCAAAATTTAAACCAACTATAGTTGTCCCAGAACCAGCTATATATTTGAATAAATTTTCTAATGGAGCATTTCCACCTGATATGACAGAAACGATTATAAGTGATGTTGATTGGGAAAGTGATACAAATTCAGGAGGATTGAGTTTCGATGGTATTGATGATGTTGCTGTGATCGATTACAATTCGAAGTGGAATGTAGAAGAAGAAATGACAATTATGGCATGGGTCAAATCGAACGACACCTCTCAAGATGCCTATGATAGATTTATTGACTTTTCTGATGATACGAGTGAAGGGTGGTATCTTTCCTTCGCTATACCAAATAAAGTCTATTTTTTCCATTATGGTTCAGTAGATCTTGAAATCGAAACGGGCACTCCTATAGATGATTCTGAATGGACTCATCTCGCAGTTGTAATTTCAAATGGTACTGGAACAATGTATGTGAATGGATTAAACCCAATTTCAGAGCCATACACGGATTTAATACCTGCAGACACCGATCAAGAATTAAGATTCGCCAACGATTCAACTGGAACAATGGGTTCCGAAATTGATCTTGATGAAGTTCGAATTTATGATAGAGCTTTATCCCAAAATGAAATTCTTAAAACTTATGAAACCGAGATCAACCGGAATGATCCTGGATTAGTTGGATATTGGAGGATGAATATCACAAATCCGTTAGATCAAATTTTTTATGATTATAGTTACCAAGGAATGCATGGAACTAGAGGAACTGATTTGACAACAACAAAGGATCCATCACTTATAACAGGTATTGCAAAATATCGAGTAAATGACATTTATAAATACAACGACAAATTATATTTATCAACAACTAACCCTACCGAAGATGTAGTGGTATATGATTTGTTAAACAATACAACTAATACAATCAATTTTACAGCACCCTCTAATGATGATACGCAAGGAGTTGTGATTGCTAGTGATACCAGAGGGTATGCTATACAGGATAACTCAGTTATTCAGTTTGATCCTAGTACTAATATAGCTGGCGATTACCAAAATTTATCTACTGGAAGTGGCTTAAGAAGTTTAATTGATTTGAAGTTAAATTCAAATCAACTCTATTTCTTAGGTCTTGATTCAGATGGAAATTTTGGAATTATGGATGTGACAAATGGTATTACACCTACTCCTAGAGTAAACAATTTATTATTAGAAGCATTTATGTAAATGGAGAAAAATATCGTTCTTATCGACAATAATTTTGCAATTAGGGAGACTATAAAGATTGTCTTAAATAACCTTGCAGAGAATAATAAAATTGAATTTAACCTTTATTCTTCTGAAAATGGTATTGAGGGGTTGGGTTTTGTTTATGTAACTCATCCAGAGATTATTATTGTAGATACCACACTACCTAAATATAATGGTAACGAACTACTCTATTTCCTTCTAACAAATAAAAAATTTCACACTTCAAAGGTTAAAGTATTTGTTCTTGTTGAGAAAACCCAAAAACTAAGAGTTCCAGCAAATTTTGAAGTCCTAAATAAGTCATCTAAGAATTTTACTAAGACAATTCAGAAAAAAGTTGCCGATGTATTAGACATAGATAATCATACAGAAATCAAGTATCAAAAATTATCCAGTTGGATTATCAAATGGGCAAATGATTTGGACATTATTAAATTTAAATATTCCAAATCAAATCTTTTGACAAAGTTATGGCTCTTGATATCAATAGGCATAAAAGAGCTATTGGTCTCTCTTTTTGTATCATTAAATTATATCTTCAATAATCGTGTAAAGGACTCGAATGTAAAGCAGGAGAGACGAAATCTCTCGTTAATGAGAAGGAAGCACTATCCGACTGCTATAGCCAGTACTGTAAGTGTTGTGATGATGGCTATATTAATGGTAAGTTTCCTTGTTAGTCAAAATCTTTTCATTCGTGAAGTAGAGGAAAAAATTGAAGCATTTGGATACGGTGAAGTTGGATGGTATTCTACCATGGATAATGCATCTGATATTAGTACTCCTGTAACAGGTTCTGCTGGAGAGGCACTTAATGGAGTTGATTATGTTACTCAAAATATTGTAGTAGATGAAGATTACTCATATGACATTATTTCTGCAAGGTTTGATGCTGACAATGAGGTTGTTCGTGTCGCTAATCCGATTATTGGTGAGGATGTAACACTTGATAAAGGAACTATAGAATTTATGTATTCACCTTTAGAAGCTCATACCGCGGATAAAGAAATGACATTTTTCAGTCTTTATGCTGATGCAAGCAATAGTATCGAATTTAAGAAATTAAATGATGTAAATGACAGTCTTTCACTAATATATAAATGTGCTTATTGTGGAGACGCTGAAGTACTTATCTCTGGTGCTGATTACTCATTTGCATCAGGAGATTGGGTGTATTTCACTGTCCATTGGAATGCTTATGCACCTATTGATGAACAATTGCTAATATATGTTGATGAACAAGAATTACCGATGTCGAGGAATTCGGCATCAATAAACCCTGCTTCAATTGTGGATCCTGCATTCATATATATTGGAAACTCCTCACCAACTGGTACAAATGAAGCGAATGGAAGAATTGATGAATTTACAATCTATCATGATGTCGCACAACCACATGCAACACCTGTGGGCACACCCGCCCCTACTCCCGTTTTCTGGCAAAATTCAGGTCAAGCAAGTTGGTATTCTACATTTAATAGTATGGAAGCAGTAACAACTCCTGCAGTGGGTAATGTTCCAGGAGTATTCTCGGGTGCTTCATTTATAGATGGTCCAGAAGAATATGATAGTGCATTATATTTTGATGGTGCTGGTAAGAGTTTATATATCGAAGGTACACAAGGAATTCACTATTCCTTGAGCGAGGGTGCGGTAGAGTTCTATTACCGACCTTTGTATGAAGCTAATTACAATTCCGAAATTAATTTATTTAGTATTAGGCAGAATGATAATGAAGAGATTAGACTTTATAAAAGAAATAATGCAGATGGCAATGCATTAGCGTTTTCATTCCATTGCCAAGCCTCGTGTGGTGGTGAAGAAACTATAGCACTAACAGATTATGACTCGTATTGGAATGTCGGAGAGTGGGTATTTTTCCGAATTACATGGAATGATAACCCTTCATTAAGCCTTTCGGAGCAGTTAAAAATCTTCATAGATGGAGATCAGCCTACTCACACGAATCAAGAATTCAAAATACTTGGAGAAAATATAACTTCAGAGCCAAATCCACTCAGGGTATATGTTGGGAATCGTACAGAAAATGGTGATTATAGTGCATT
The DNA here is from genome assembly GCA_020429395.1 of Candidatus Dojkabacteria bacterium. Classification (GTDB taxonomy): domain Bacteria; phylum Patescibacteriota; class Dojkabacteria; order B142; family OLB20; genus JAJTYI01. Next base: position 13,477 of record JAGQLL010000009.1, read on the forward strand.
GGGTAGTATTGATGAATATAGAATGTTTACAACAACTACAATCCCTACACCTACGATTACACCAACACCTTCCCCTACTCTGACACCTACAGTCACTCCAACACCAAGTGTAGTGCCGACTGCCACACCCACTCCGCTTTGGTATTCAACCTTAGACTCACTATCATCAATTCAAAATCCTGTTAATGGTTCATCTGGAACAGCTACTGGTAAATACGTATTTCTTGATGGATCACCATATGCACCAGGGGGTGAAACTAACAAGGCAGTCAAGTTTAATTGGAGTAGTGCCGGTAGTAGGGCTTATGCAACTGTCTCTGACTCTGAAGTTAATGAAACCAGTGGTAGAATAACATTTCACTACAGTCCAGAGTTTGCATCCACAGATACTGATCCTGGTTACTATTTCCAATTATCATCTAATTCAACCAATCGCATCACGTTTAAGAAAAAGGGTTCGAATCTGGAGCTACACTACTATGCTACTGCTCATGGAGCTACAAACTACAACTTGATGACAATACCTAACACATCATTTAATTGGAATGGTGGTGAATGGATTTTCTTTGATATCTATTACAATACTGCACTTGATCAAGATAACGAGCTAAGGCTCTTTATGAGCACAAATGGTGGTCCACTAGTTGAGCCTGAACACACCCACTTAAATACTGTAACCACAGCTATAACAGACGTTTCCACACTATATTTAGGTGGAGATCCAACATATATCAACTCATACCCAAGAGGGAAGATTGATGATTTTAGGTATTATGGATATACAGTCAATATGCCTACAGCAACTGTTCCAGCAGTCAGCCCTACCCCTACACCTGTCCCTGCTATGAGTTTACTCTGGTATTCAACACTGGCAAATCCCACAGCAGCTTGGCAACCTGTTATAGGTACTACTCCAACTTCTGTCTACAACGTCACTTTCGCCACAGATGGACTCCCAGATGCGAGATCTGCTGCCGTCTTTAATGCAGCACAATCAAACGTATTAATTGATGTACAAGGACAAGATTATGATAAATTCCAAGGAAAAGCAGAGTTCTGGTATAAACCTGCATATAATTACACACAAAATTACAAAATGACGTTTTTTAGTTTGAGAACTAGAGCAACAGATAAAATAAGCCTTGTTAAGGAAAACAATTCAGATAGTAATAGGATAGAGTTTACATACGATGCAAGCTGTATAAGTACAGGTGGAATTTGTGGAAATAGTGGTTCAGGGGTTATTGATTACAGAAGGACAAGGATAGCATCATCTGAATACAGTAGTTATTGGACCACGGGAAAGTGGATGAAGTTTTCTGCCGAGTGGGACTACTATGCTCCTACAGAGGAAGAAAAACTTAAGTTATTTATAACATATCACAATGGCACAAGTTGGGAAACAGTTGAACCAACTAAGACTACTCTTCAAGAGATGAATCCCTATAATTTTGAAGTTGCGAATATGTTGACCATCGGAAGTTCGGATTATTATCCGTACGCAGGAGCTATCGCAAGAGGAAATATAAGTGATTTCCAAATTTGGGGAATTGGTGCTGGACTTACTCCTACACCTTCTCCTACTCCGGTTTCGAGAACATCTGC
>JAGQLL010000010.1 GCA_020429395.1 Candidatus Dojkabacteria bacterium
CCAGCTGTTAATGTAATAACCTCTGTTTTTCCAGTTTCTATATTCGCATCACTATCTTTTTCATTGTTTGATCCTAGATTCGCCCCGCTTCTGGCATAACTAGGAAAATCGCCAAATTCTACTATATAATTCCCTGCGTCTATGTTTCTAAAAGAATAATTACCTAATTCATCTGTTTGTTGAGTCTCAAGAGGTTCTGTACCTGTTTCTGTATATAATTTTACAGTTATTCCTTCAATTCCGGGTTCTCCATCATCTTGTATGCCGTTTTTATTGTTATCCCTCCAAACAAAATCTCCAAGATTTGCTTTCTCTGGCTCAGGTGTTGGAGTTGGTGTTGGTGTCAAACTTGGTGTATTTGTTGGTGTTGGTGTTGGTGTATCCTCAACCGCATTCCATGTAACCCTGACTCTATACATATGGGAACCATTACAGATAGGATCATCTTTAGTCGTTCCTGTAGTACTATGACACCATTCATCTGGTGGTCCATCCAGACCTGTAAAATTAATATCTATAACCAAAGGACCTTTTGAACTATCCCATTCGCCTGTTACAACCTCTGGATTTGAAGGGAACCATGTGTTATTTTTCGTTTCATCTGCATGTGGCAAATTAAATGCTCCAATTTCTGCATTTGTATATCCTAAAGCTTTCAATGCGTTTATTTCAGCGGTACAATCAGCTTGTTCTGTCCCATTCCCAAGATCTTCCATTTCTATAGTTTCATTCAAACCTGGGATGCTGATTTGGTGAGACTCATTCATCTGTATTATGCAACTTTCTCTACCTGCACTCCAACCCCATTGCGTTTCAATTTTAACAGTACCTTCTTCAAAATTTTCTGGTATTTCAAATGTTTCTTTTTGTACTGGTTTCTGCTTCCATATATCATCAGCACGCCATTCAGTTACTACAGGTTCAACTGCAGCATCCCCATCACCCGGTGCTACATCTCTTTTTTGAAAGAGATACACACCAAGAATCAACATGAGAAATACAAAAAGACTTGCAACCGCAGCTATAATGAGTGTTTTCGTCCGTTTGTCGTAAGAAGTATTCATAGAAATATTCCATCAAAAATAGATATTAATAATAATCTAACACAAGCATTAAGTGATGTTAAATATTAAATGGAAAAATATTTTGTGTGGAGATTAGTAATTTTTCAGGAAATATACGCCAATACCTCATCCCAGCTCTGCGTAATATGGTCAGCATAGTTATCAAGCTCTTTTCTGTGTATATTTTCAACAAACAGAATAAACTCATCGACTTCACCATTCTTTTTGACTTCGTAATCAGTAAAACCATCCCCAATAAATATTTTCTTACCACTTAATGTTAAATTTCTTACACATTGAGTCTTCCCACCAGTTTTTGTTAAAGGAATACTTTTATCAATTCCTGTAATCATCCCTTCTTCATCATAAAAAAATTTGTTTGAAATCACATTTTCACGTATTACCCCGTATGGCAAGACAATAGGACAAATCCAATCCTCAAATCCACCCGAAATAACATAAATATTTTGTGAATTTTCCATAAAATAGGATTTATTATTTACTATCGAATGCGTCACATTCTCTTGAAGCATATCAACTAGATTAGAGATATCATTTTTATTCGATTTAAATAATCTTAATCTTTCTTCTAATGAATTCTCAAATGTAATCTTCCCTGTCATGCCATCATTTGTTATCTTCTCAATTTCTTTAATAATTTCATCTTTTCTTGGATTTTCGTGTAAAGAAATTCTTGCGAGTTCTTCCAATCCTTCAAGCTTTACGAAAGTACTATCGAAATCGATGATAATATTTATATTTAAATCGACTAGATTCATAAAATATACAAAAACAAGGAGTAATATATCAGAAATATTGTGTGTCTGGAAATTCAAAGATGAATTTTATCTGTATTAATAGTATTATTAGATATATGAAATAAATAACATGGACAATCTGGGTGATATTCTTATAATAACCTTAATTTCTGCAATTTGTAGTGCGACTATCACATACTACTATCGTGTGAGGAAAGTCACTAGAAAAGACTATAAACAATCTGATTACGCTAAAACCAAAAGACCTGATATCACAATTGGACTCTGAAGTATAATTGGAGTTTTTTCTCAAGCAAGTTATAATTGCCTCATGATTTAAATCAGATTTGAAAAGGTTTTCCAAATATAAAATAATTCTTCTAATAATAATCCTTCTCGGAGCATTTTTGCGTTTTTATAATCTCGATTGGGGCGATCAAAACTTTTTTCATCCAGACGAGAGAAACATAGGAATGGCAATTACGAATATTGACATCGCACGTGGAGATTACAATCCTGACTTTTTCGCTTATGGAAGCTTCCCAATCTATATGATTTATATTGTCTCAAAAGGCGATTTCACAACCTCTTTATTGTTCGGAAGACTTTTAAGCGCAGTTTTTTCAACAATTAGTCTATATCTGATTTACTTGATTACGAGGAATCTTTTGTTTTCGATTTTACTCAAAGATGGCCAATCAATTCAAAAAACAAATAAAATCGAAATCTATTCTATTCTATCTGTAGCATTGGCTGCATTCTCACCTGGATTGATCCAGTTTGCACATTTTACAACTTTTGAGTCATTTCTGACTTTTGAATACCTGTTATTTACTCTTTTAGCACTTAAATTACTCAACAAACCAACATTTCTCAATTATATATTTATCGCACTGATTATGGGTCTTGCTGTAGGCACCAAGATCATAAGTCTTTTTCTGGTCGGAATATTCCTAATGATCCACTTCTTTATAATTCTCAAATCACGAAAGAAGGAAACAAATAAATTGAAGTTCATCCTCAAATTACCATTTAAATTTTTCAATAATAAATTAATCTCAGCGGGACTACTTTCAATTTTAATATTTATTCTTACAAATCCATTTATTTTTCTTGATTATCAGAATTTCAGGGGTTCTCTAGATTATGAAAGTTCTGTGGCCAGAGGAACACTTCCAGTCTTCTACACACAACAATTTCTTGAAACAATTCCTTTTGTATATCAGTTTTTATATGTTTTCCCAAGCATAATAAGCTGGCCATTAACAATTTTTTCGTTGCTATCCTTATTGTATTTGATTATTTATTGCTTTAAATATGGTTTAAAGTATATTTTTCAAAATCAATCCAAAAACAAATTACCTATAATTGTTTTTACACTTGTAGGTTTGGGATATACTCTGTTTCATCTGACAATGTATGTAAAATGGAGTCGTTATATGGTTCCTTCTATTCCATTCTTAATTATTGCTTTCGTACTTGTGTTAGTAAATCTTTCTTACAAACGTCATAAGCTCATCAGATTACTCTCAAAATCAACTTTAATTGTGGCCTCTGTATTTGCAATTGTCCAAGGGTTGAACTTTTTTACAATTTATCTAAAACCCGATCCTAGGCTCGAAGCCGCACAATGGATGAGGGAAAACACGAACGATGGTGACTCATTTGCTGGAGAAGTATACGATATTGGCATGACAGCATTTAATGGAGCAGTTGGTAATCAAAGAATTACTGAATATGATTATTACAATCTTGATGATGGAGTTAATGACCAAAGTGAGTTGAATTCGTTAAACAAACTTATGGAAGAATCAGAGTATGTTATTGTTCCAGCTGAGAGGATATACCCTACCAGGGCTAGACTAAGCACATCCTACCCAAATGGCTATCAGCATTATGCACAGCTTTTCGATGGTGAATTGGGATTCGTCAAAGTCGCTGAATTCACAAGAACAACATATTTGGAAGACTTATTAAATGTCAGATTTTATAGCGGAGGATTATTTATGCCATTGAATTACGATGAAACTTTCAGAGTTTTTGATCAACCTACTGTATCAATTTTTAAGAAAACTTCATGAATATCGTAATGTTAACTACATACTATCACCCGCATATAAGTGGACTGACTCTTTATTTCCAACGTCTAGCTGAAGAATATGTGAAACTTGGACATGATGTCACAATCTTATGCGCACAACATGATAAAAGCTTAAAGAGCACTGAAGTGATAATGGGAGTAAAAGTGATCCGAACACCCTATCTAGTCAAGATAAACAAAGGTATGGTTTTACCAAAAATCATTTTTGATGCATGGAAGCCATTGAGAAAAGCAGACGTTTTACACAACAATCTCCCTTCAATTGAAGCATTACCTGTGGTGATTTTAGCAAAATTATTACGAGTACCAGTTGTCACTACTTATGTTTGTGATATCACTCTTCCGAGATTTTTCGGAAGTAAACTAATAGATAAAATTATTGACATCAACCATCATCTAGTTCTGAAATTATCTGATACCATTGCCTCTTTCACGATTGATTTCGCCAAGCATTCAAGAGTTTTGAAAAATTATTATAAAAGGACCTTGGAAGTTCTCCCAATTGTTGAGTTAGATAAAAAAAACATTCTCAAAATTGATGAACTGGAAAAGTCTCCTCACCCTAGAATTGGAATGGCTACAAGAATCGCGGCAGACAAGGGAATTGATTACATGATTAATGCCCTACCCAATATCTGGAAAAAGTTTCCAACTGCTCAGCTTTTTCTAGTTGGGACAATAAACGCTGTAGGTGAGGAAAGATATTTAGAAAAACTACAACCTCTTTTTGATAAATACAAAGACAAAATACATCTACTCGGTCAAGTTAGTCCTGATTCTATGCCATATTATTTCAAAAACATTGACGTATTAGTAGTTGCCAGTACTAATTCTACAGAAGCTTTTGGAATGGTCCAAGTAGAAGCAATGTTAGAAGGCACTCCTGTTGTCGCTACCGACCTCCCAGGGGTAAGAGTTCCTATACATACTACTGGTATGGGTGAAATCGCAAAAATTGCGGATAGTGAAGATTTAGCGAATAGGATTATTAATGTTTTGAATAAGAAGAAAGTATATCCTAAAGATGCCCTTGCTAAGTTCAAAAAACAAAACGTAATAAAAACAAACTTGAAGATGTACAACGATTTGCTAGAAAATCATTAACCACAAGCGTTAAAAGTGATATTCTTTATACGTATCAATATTTAAATGAAGAAATATTTAACTAAAAGGAATTTTTACGAAATAGCTTTACTATTATCAATTGTTCTACTTGCTTCTTATTTCAGATTCACAGGAACGAATTGGGATAATTATGCCCATCTTCATCCTGACGAGAGATATATGACGATGGTTGCGATTGCAGTGGAATGGCCGAAAGACTTTGAACAATATTTGGATCCACAAACTTCTCCACTTTCCCCTTATAACAAAGAGTTCGGTTCATATATTTACGGAACACTTCCTTTGTTTTTTGTGAAATATGTAGCAGATAGTCTGGGAATGGGAGACTACAACCAACTACATCTAGTAGGGAGGACAATCAGTGGAGTTATAGATCTCGGCAATCTTGTTCTAATTTTCTTAATTGGAAATAATATTTACAAAAAGCGATTGGGTTTGATTGCTGCATTATTTTATGCAGTAG
>JAGQLL010000011.1 GCA_020429395.1 Candidatus Dojkabacteria bacterium
GGACTCATTTCTTCAAGTCGATCTAAATAGAAATGAGGTTCAACATTTTTTGGGTCTTCCTCATTTCGTTTCATTCCAAGGCAGTGAAATTCACCAGTAGGATAGAATTCCATTGCCGAGGAAAGCATTCCTAAACTTGCTCTCAGAATTGAGATAAATGCAATTCTTTCTCCAATAACTTTCCCTTTGAAGTCTACTCCTGTTTGAGTTGGAACCTTGTTGGTTTTCATTTCTACATCACTTAGTGCTTCGTAAATTAATAACTTTGTGATTTCGTTCAGATAAATTCTAAATAATTGGGAATTCGTATTTATGTCTCTAAGTTTGGTAATCAAATCGCTTACCATTGAGGTGCTAATCACCCTCACATTATGCTTTTTCATTAATATTTAATAATAATTATGACTTAAGTTTTTTTATTACTAATTCATCGAATCCTGTTTTTGGATCTAGTTCTGTTTGAAATACTATGTCATCCATAACTAGAAACATTAGCTCTACTGTCGTATGCACGATGCAACCGTCTACAAGATGGCCACCTACAACATTCCCATTTGTTTGTCCTCCTGCGATATGAATGTGTAGGTGGCCACCATCTTTGCCGATTGTTCCAATTAAAGAAACAATTTCAACCTTGCCGTATTCTTTGATTACGGGTTTTCCATCCCTAACGTCGGTTCTTATAATTAGTTTGCTTAGACTTCCGACTGCATTAACAATGCAGGCTGCAGAGAAATGATTCTTCTTTGCAATTTTCTTAATCTCGAGCTTAAGATCTGAACCTTTATGTAATCTTTCGACAAATGTTTTCATTGTTTAATTTGTAATTAGTTAAGTTCGCTGTAATCACTAAAATCAACATCTTTCACTGCTTTTTCCCAAACGTCGTTGGTGTAAATATCTTCAATATTGAAATCTTCTCCTTCTTTTACTTCTTTTACAAATTCTCTAGCGATTTCGACTGTATTTTTGAGTTTTTCTTCGTCGATGAAAAATAAACCTTCTGAAGTTCCTTTGTCAGCGATAAATAATTCTGCCATTTTCTCCATACTTTTTAGTTGATGAGGTCTTGCTGTTACGTCGTTCTCTGTAAAGTCCATTCCAATCATATCGATTGCTTCTTCTTGATTCATCACAGCATAATCCCAACCTTTCATACTAGCTCTGAGGAATCTTACTAAAACATCTTCATTTTCATCTAGAAAATCCTTTCTAACAAATAGTCCATCTTGAAGCATTCCTGCGCCTGAGTCTTCTAGATCAAAGATTGTTAAATCTTCTTCCTTCAAACCAGATTCAAAAACAAGTTCTAATTCGTTATATTTCATAGCTGATGCTAGATGAATCTCGTCATTAAGAAGTTGATTCATATCAAAAGCTTGTGAAATAATTTCTACATCTTTATCTCTATCAAGACCTTGTTTGGCTATAAAAGCGAATGGTTCGGTTTCGTTACCTCCTGGCCATACACCAATCTTTTTTCCTTCGATATCTGCAGGACTTTCAATACCTGAGGATTTCTTGGCTACCAAAACCATACCAGTTCTCTGAAGACCTTGACCGATATTAACTAATTCTTCACCTTTTGCAATTGCAGGTAAAACATTACCTGTCCATGCTACGGCAACATCTGCATCATCTGCGATTAAAACATCTACTGGATTAATTCCTACACCACCTGATTTGATCTCTACTTCTATGTTTTCGTCCTCATAATAGCCTTTTTCTAAAGCTGTAAAATAACCTGCAAATTGTGCTTGTGGAACCCACTTTAACTGTAAGACAATTTTGTCCTTGTTACCATCATTTTCTGAATCGTTTGTTTTATTGTTGTACATATATATGCTTCCAACAGCAACTAACGCAAGAATTAAAACAAATACCCATTTGCCTGGGGAGCTTTTGCCTTCCGTCATATTTAAAAAATAAAAAATAAAAAATAAGTTAATTCCATTTGATAAATAATTTTTTAATTATTTCAATACTAAAGTAGAAGAGACTTCCGCTTATAACTATGAAAAATATTCCTGCCCAAACCATAGGTAGATCATAGAAACCTTTCCTAGCGAGAATAAACTGTCCGATTCCTCCATGAGCTCCGAAAAATTCACTTACAATAGCAGTAGTGATTGCATTTACTACATTTAGTTTTAGAACTGTGAATATCGCAGGTAAACTCGCTGGGAAAATCAGTTTTATGAATGTTATCTTTTTACTTGAATTGTAACTATCAAAAAGTCTCTTGAAGTCTCCATTTACTCGTTTGAAAGCTGTTGTAGCTACAATTAACATGGGGAAAAAACATAGAATAGCAACAATGACGGTTTTTGCGTTTTGATCTGTACCGATAAACCCTCCCAGAATTGCAGCAAGTGCAATCAGAGGGACAGCATTCACAATTACGCCTAAACTTATTACTGAATCGGAGATTTTTTTATAAGAGAAAATGATTATAGAGGTCAATAGGGCGAGTAGATTTCCCCAAAACCATCCATAGAGAACTTCTTCGGAGGTGTATTTCAGTTCTTTCAGTAATGTATCATAGTTGTTCGTGATAACTGGAAGAATTTCAGAAGGAGCTACTAGCACTATCGCGCTAATATCAGAATATTTAACAAATAGCTCCCAAATGACGAAAAACACTCCTAAGGAAAGCGCCATGACAACTAAATCTTTAAACTTATTAAACGATTTCTTCTTCATTCTCTAACAATAAGCGAATTTGATTGATATATTTATAAAACTTCATGCTTCCTAATTCATTTTTTCTAGGATAAGGTAAATCAACATTGATAATTTTCTTAATTCTTCCTGGCTGTTTGGTGAGTACAATGATTCTCTCTGAAAGATAAATTGCTTCTTCGATGCTATGTGTAACAAAGACGATCGTTTTACCCGTCTCTTTCCATACACTAAGTAATTCGTCATTCATTTTCCTGCGATTGATTTCATCCAACGCTCCAAAAGGTTCGTCCATCAGTAAAATCTCTGGGTCATAAGCCAGAGCTCTAGCTATCGAAACTTTTTGTTGCATACCACCAGATAGTTGATCAGGATGATAACTTGCATATTTTTCCAGTTCTACCATTTTCAATAACTTCTTGACTCGTTTTTTTATCTCTATTTTATTTAAACCAATAATTTCCAAAGGCAAGCTCACATTTTTCTCAAGATTCCTCCATTGCAGTAAAGTTGGTTTTTGGAATACAAAGCCGATTTTTCTTTGTTCTCTGGCTATTTTAGGTGAACTTCCCAGTACCTTTACGTCACCTCTTGTCTCAGAATACGAGAGATCAAGAGTGTCACTTATTACTTTCAGTATGGTTGATTTACCACAACCCGATGGACCTACGATTGAAATGAATTCCCCATTTTTCACATCAAAGGACGCTTTTGATACGGCTTCAAGGCCGATTTTTAGATCGTTATAGAGAATTGATAATTCTTTTAATTCAATACTGTTATTCTTTTGCATAGCGATATTTATTAATGATGGTTTTTTCAATCTCGAGCATCGATTTGAAAAATAATATTGAAACTGTGCATAGCATAACTAGACTTGCCCATACACGTGTAGTGATTTGATTATTAAACGAGTTGTAGATATCTTTTCCAATTCCACCGCTTACAGTCAATGGAAGCTCAGCGATTATTGATGTCACTATTGATGCGGTCGTCAAAATTTTCATTGTTGTAATCAAATCAGGAAGAATTGATGGTAGAAAAAGTTTTTTAATGACTTCGATTTTTTTCGCATTGTACGATGAAAACAAAGCAAAATAATTAGCGGATAAACTGGAAATTGTGCTTTCAACTGTTACGATAACTGGAAAAATTGTAAACAAAACAATGATTATGATTTTCGTTTCAAATCCGTATCCAAGTAATGCTGCTACAACTGGGGCAAATGCCGGTACTGGTAATAGTTGGGAAATTAAAATGAATGGAGAGAAGATTGTTTTGAGGATCTTGAATTGATGAAAAATTATCCCTAGTAATGTGCCTAAAAATACAGAAATAGAGAATCCTATCAATGCATCACGAAAACTAAGAAGGGTTTTTGTTAAGAGAGCATACTTTCCCGAAGTGAAGTCTTTCGCTAGATAATCTATAATTTGACTAGGCTTTGGAAGAATTCTTTTGGGTATTTCAAATTGGACAACAATTTGTTCCCAAATAAATAACAGTATAAGAATCAGTGAAAAATTTATTAAATATGAGAGTATTTTATTGTTTTTCTTTTTCATAATGCCTGTTTTAGGCCAAAAAAAAGGAGCCCTTGGCTCCTATAAACTAGTTTGATTTGATTAGTAATTTCTTGCGTTGAAAATTAGTCATTGATTAATTACATTTTAATAATTATAGATTAGCCAAATCCAAAGTCAATAGAAAAATTTAGTAAATTCAGACTATTTGAAAACTCTTTGTATGAATAGGTTTGCGTTTGTCATTAGATTCTTTAATTGTATAATAAATAAAATTTGGATAATTATATAATTACCACAATAAGTAAATGGAGAAGAAAAAAGATACAAGGAAATATGATGTAGTGATTGTGGGAGCAGGACCTTCCGGTGGTCAGTGTGCCAGATTATTATCGCAAAAAGGGCATAAAGTACTCATAGTTGATCGAGTTAGAGATTTAAGCTTAAACAATTTCTCAAGTGCAGGTGCTCCACTAAGTATTTTGAAGGAGTTTGATCTTCCAAAAACTGTGGTTTCAACTTATTGGAACAAATTAACTTTAGTGGCTACTAATTTCGAGAAAAAATGGATATCTCCCCAAGATAAAGGTGTTGTGATGGATTTTACAAAATTACGGAAGTTTTTACTCGATGAAGTCAGGAAGAAGAATGGAGTTGTAAGGTTAGGCTGGGAATATAAAAAGCATAAAACACTTGAAGATGGAAGTTTAGAGATTAATTTTTACAATTCAATTCAAAAAAGAAGCGAAAAAGTGATAACCGAGATATTGGTGGATGCGACCGGTAGTGCTAGATCGATAACGGGTAGAAAAGATAATCAAAGAAACTATATTCAAGGAATAGGACTTGAATACATAGTCAAAACTAATAGAGTGATTGATTCTAAGGATTTTCAGTTTTTCTTAGGTTACAAATATATTTCAAACGGTTATGGTTGGATTTTCCCCATGGCACAGAATGAATTTAAAATTGGAGTTGCTTGGTATCCGCAGTATTTAAAAGAACCTATCCAACCAGCAGAATATATGAAGAAGATAATTGATGAATATCTAGGACTAGAAAAAGACGAATATAAAATTACTGAAAAACATGGGGGTACACTTTTCTATAACTCCAAGAACAAAGATATATATCAAAATGGCAGAGTGGTAGGCATAGGTGATGTGGTATCCTCTGTAAATTGGTTAGGAGGAGAAGGAATACGTTACGGGATGAGAAACGCCTCTCTAGCCACGAATTATATTGATGAAGCTATTAGAAAAAAAGACTTTGATTTTAAAACTTATGAGAAACAAGCCAAAAATTATTTAAGGACAAAACGCGCGATAGCAGTGAAACTCTCAATTTTGGTTTACGGCAAACTTGGTGACCGAAATATTACCAGGGGTGTAAAGGCGGTTTCCTTATTAAACTTTGATGAAATATTGAGAGTATTGTTTGAAAATGATTACCCAAAATTGTTTATAGTGATTGTCAGGTCATTTAAGAAGATATTCTTCAGAGTTTGAATATTGCAAAAATCGATATTGTCTGGGCTTTAAGGCCGTTTTTATTTTAATGTGAAAACACCGAAAAACACTCAAAATGTGTTAAAATGACTATGTTTAACTTCCCCCTTGAAGCATGAACTAATAAATCCTATTATTTGAGGATTTTCATGTATTTGAGGTTTTTAAGACAATAGAATTATGGACCAGAACAAAATTAGAAACATCGCGATAATTGCCCACGTTGATCATGGGAAGACTACTCTTGTTGATGCATTCCTGAAGCAGACTCATGTATTTCGTGAAAACCAAGAAGAGATGAACCAGAGTATGATTCTCGACACTGGAGATTTAGAGAGAGAAAAGGGGATTACCATTAAAGCGAAGAATGTTTCTGTGGAATACAATGGCTACCATATTAATATTATTGATACACCAGGTCATGCTGATTTTGGAGGAGAAGTGGAAAGAACTTTAAATATGGCCGAAGGATGCTTGATAATTGTGGATGCGCAAGAAGGTCCTATGCCTCAAACAAGATTTGTGCTGAAAAAAGCTTTGGAATTCAAGTTGAAACCTATTGTTGTGATCAATAAGATAGATAAAAACGCTGCTAATCTTCATAAAACACTTTCTAGAATTCAAGATTTGTTTTTAACGCTGGCTACAGAAGATGATCAATTAGATTTCCCAGTATTTTATGCCATTGCCAGAGATGGAAAAGTTTGGGATGAAATTCCAGAAGATATGAATTCAGAGACAAATATAAAGGTTTTACTCGATAAGATTATTGAATATATTCCTGCACCAAGTGGTGATCCCGAGGCTCCTTTTAAATTTCAAATTACCTCAGTGGATTATGATTCACATGTTGGAAATTATTTAATTGGAAAAGTATTGAGTGGAACAGTGAAAATTGAAGATAGTGTTGTGGTGTCATTACCTGGACCAGAAAAACCAGAAATTCTTACACGAGGTAAGGTTAAGCAGATAATGGCGAAACAAGGTTTGGGATTTATTCCAATTGATAGTGCCACTACTGGTGAAATTATTGCATTGGTAGGGATCGACTCAAGAGCGATAGGAGCCACAGTAAGCACATCTGAAAATATTGACCCATTGCCGATTATTGAAATATCGGAACCATCAGTTAGAATCAAAATCGAAGCAAATACTTCACCTTTTGTTGGCAAAGATGGAGAATTTGTTACAGCAAAGCAATTACAGCAAAGACTTGAAAAAGAAGCTGTCCAAAATATCTCTCTAGGCATTGAGAAGACTGATCAGGGATCGTTTTATGTCGCTGGTAGAGGTGATTTGCAACTCTCAATTTTATTAGAAGAACTACGAAGAGAAGGATTTGAGCTTCAAGTTAGAAGACCGGAAGTAATCACAAAAGTTATAGATGGAAAGAAGTATGAACCTCTGGAGGAATTATTCATCGAAGTACCCGAAGAATATGGGGGAACTGTATTAAATACCGTAAGTGGTAGAAAAGGTGAAATGATTTCAATGGATACCGATGCAGGAAGAACATATTTCTCATACAAGATTTTAACTTCAAATTTACTTGGACTTCGAAATATACTTATTACCGAAACCAAAGGTAACTTGATTATGCATAACTCAATGTTAGAGTTTGTTGAACAAGGCCCTAAAGTTGAGTTTTTCAGAAGGGGAGCAATAGTTTCTTCTGACACTGGAGTAACTGCGGCTTATTCACTCAATACCATTCAGGAAAGGGGAGAATTATTTGTAATTCCAACTACTGAAGTCTATGAAGGTATGATAATTGGAATCAATAAATACGAAGAAGATTTAGAGGTTAATCCTACAAAAGAAAGAGCCAAATCAGGAGTTAGGAGAAATCAAGCTGAGATTACGCAAATCCAACTAAAAGCTCCAAAGCAACTCACACTTGAGTTTGCCTTATTCTTCCTTGCTAAAGATGAAATTCTTGAGGTAACTCCTAAAAATTTGAGATTGAGGAAGCAATATCTGACTAAAACTGAAAGAATTTGGTCAAAACGTAAGAATTTATCTGAGATTGCGAAGCAGAATTTAGCTGTTTAGATAATTCCAAGCTTTCATAATCAATACCGCAGAAGCAGAGTGAGTAATTTCCCCACTAATTACCATATGGAAAGCATCCTTAAGCGGCAATTTATATGTTGTGATTTTTTCAGTATCCTCTAAATTTCTATCTGTTTTCTCAAAATCCCGAGCAAGAAATAAATAATTTGGTGAAGAAATTATGCCACTTGTAATTGCGTGAACCTTGCCTAACTCAATCCATTCACTTGCTATAAAACCAGTTTCCTCTTTTAATTCTCTTTTGGCACATTCGAGAGGATTTTCTCCATCGTCAATTCCTCCCCCTGCTGTTACACCTGTAATCTCTTCATCAAGTGCATATTGATAACCTTTACTTAAATAGGCATTCATTTTCTCATCAACTACCAAAACAGATACACCTGGTTTGATATCGACTGTGGTAAAGGTTCTTTCTCGACCACTTTCGATTATTACCTTATCCTCTTTAACTTTAAGCCAAGGATTCTTATATATTTCTTTGGAATTTAAGATTTTCCACATGATTATTTTGTTACAACTATAAAAAGATTAAAGCGTAAATGCGATATGAGTAAAAAACAGTGTAATAAATTCGTTGATAATATACAATTTGTATGAATTCATCTTATAAATTACATATATGGGAAATAGTCATGAAGGAGAAACTTCAGAATCGGCTGATAAGTGGCAACATCCATGGGAGGGTAAACGTGTATTAAAGGGGTCAAATGTTGGTGGCGGATATGATGAATACGTATCGCCGGTAGTGACTCCAATTCTTGAAAATGAAGCCGAGTATGAAGAAAGAGTAAAAAGAGAGCTTGAAGCGGACGGTATATTACCAGCAACTAAGCTTGGTTGAGCATTTTTTATAATGGCAGCTATTTACTGCACAAACGTCAAAGCTTTCCCCATCTTATTCCCTCTGCCAGTTCTACCGATTCTATGTACATAGTCGGTGTAGTTGTCAGGAGCTTCGAAGTTGATTACGTGTGATACGTTTGGGATGTCGAGGCCACGAGCCGCAACATCAGTGGCAACTAGAATATTCACTCTGTTTTCTTTGAAATTTTTAAGCGATCTTTGTCTCTGATATTGTGTTTTGTCTCCGTGTATTGACTCTGCTTTGAAGCCTCGTCTTAGTAAATCCTCTGATAATCGGTGTACACCCATTTTGGTTCTTCCGAAAATCAATACTTTTTCGAATTCTTCTTTGATTAACATATCGTGAAGAACTTCCATTTTGTTCTGACCATAGGCGACTTTGACAACATCTTGATCAACATGATCAGCTGTTTCTCTAGTTTTCACTGAGACCATTACTGGATCTTTTGAATGACTTCTGATCAACCCCTCGATTTTGTTATCGAGTGTGGCTGAGAAGAAAAGAGATTGTCGACTTTCGGGTAATTGACTTAGGATGAATTTAATATCATCTACAAAGCCCATGTCAAACATACGATCAACTTCGTCTAGAACAATATTTGTGAATCTATTAAAGTTTAAAGCACGTCTTTTTTCCAAGTCTAAAAGTCTACCTGGTGTACCAATTACGAATTGATTATTCATTCTTAGTTTATAAATCTGTTGATTTATACTAGTTCCTCCAATACATACAACTTTATTAACGCTAATTCTATAGGTAAGTGCATGCAGATCCTCTTCGATCTGAACAGCAAGCTCTCTTGTTGGTGCGATAATAAGTACCTTTTCGTTTTCCAAATTCATAACTTTTTCTAACATCGGCACTAAAAATGCTAATGTTTTTCCAGTTCCAGTATTTGCAATACCGATAAGATCTTTACCTTGAAGTAAATGCGGAATCGCTTGATCTTGAATAGGCATTGGTTTGTGAAAACCTTTGTATTTCAAATTTGATTTTAGTTCTTGACTAATATTGAAGTCTTCGAATGTAAATTGCGGTTCGTAGACATTTTCTTCTACTGAAGTCGTAATTTTATTTACAAATAAGCTGGGATTAACTCCTTTGCTTACTTTGCGATTACTGCGTCGATTGAATCTATTCCTTCGACCATGGCTCGCTTGCCCAAAACGTTGTGTATACATTTATGTATATATAAAGA
>JAGQLL010000012.1 GCA_020429395.1 Candidatus Dojkabacteria bacterium
ATGTTAGAAGGTGGTGGCTTCACAAACGACACAACACCTACACTAAATTTCACTCTATCTGCACCGGACACGGGTACACCACTTTCGTATAACCTGCAAATCCTCAAAGACGCTGTGCTAATTATTGACTATTCTTCAGAAGAAGATATCCAAGGTATTAGGAATTTCACGGTAGGTCAAGCTTCTGGATTAGGTACTTACAACAATGGTTATGGTTCTGAAAGTCAAACATTACAAGAAGGAGAGTACACTTGGAGAGTTATGGCTACGGGTTCAAGTGGTGATAGTTCGTGGGTAGACGCAAACAATGGTAACGTAGCTTTTACTATCGACACTCAGAGTCCAACTGAAGGTTCTGTTTTATACACAGATGGTTACTATACCCTCGCTTCCGTTCCACTGGTGTTAGATGATGGATTAGATCCAGCTGGTATCAATACTTCTACTAGATTAATAGAAAGAAGCAGTGCTACCCTGACATCAGATGTGTGTTCAACTTTTGGGACTTTTGAGGAAATAACCCCAACTGGTACTTATCCAAATCTTATAGATAATTCCGTAACTTCAGCTAATTGTTATCAATACAGATACACTGTTTCTGATAATGCGACAAATGAAGTGACCTACACATCTGCGAACATTGCCAAAATCGCTGTAGATGCTCCTCCTGCACCAGGTGTCCCACAAAGTGAAACTCCCACATTCACTCTTGTACAGGAATGGGTTTGGGATGCAGCAGTTGATACCGTGTCTGGCATAGCTCAGTATGTTTGGAGAGTGGTTGACGAATTCGACAATACAGTAGATAGCGGAGTTTCAGCCACATTAAATGCAACAACTAATCTGGGAGTCGGAGTATACACTTTCTTTGTCAGCGCATTAAACAATGCGGGTCTTCTAAGTGACGAGAGTTTTGCAAACATTACAATAGAACCAACTCCAACTAACACACCTAATCCCACACCAACAGAAACGCCAGTTCCAACTGCAACTAATACTCCTATACCAACAAGTACGAACACACCAGTTCCGGCTCCTACATCTACACCAGTTCCAACAGCAACAAACACTCCGATTCCTACCTCGACAAATATACCAGTTCCGACAACTATCCCTACTCTCGCTCCAACTAGCGCACTTGTTATAAATCCAACGCTAACACCTACTTTGGTGACGGCTATCCCGAGCACTACTCCAATATTTGTATCAGATACTTTGACACCGACCGATATTGTTCTCACACAAACACCAACAACAAATCCTGAAGAATTTCTCGACAGTCCCACACCTACAACAAACACTTCTGATTCAAATGACGGAGGGTTCTTTAGTGATTTTTCACCCAAAAATTCGTATGCAATGCCTGAAGAATCAGTTGTAAATCATCCAATAGTAAAATCAGTTGCAAAAAGTATTACAACTAGGTTAAATCAGCTATCTATCGACTCCTCTCCTCTAGTTCCAATTGTAGAAACACCATTAATTGTGGCAGAGGCGATTAAGCCAATTACAGACAATGTAAATTATTTCATGTCACTTAGATTTGTAGGTGAGAATACAGCCTTAGCCGGAATCTCTACTACAAACTTATTGGCTTACGTAGCTCCAGCCATTGTAACTGCCATATCTCAACCTAGGATTTTGTTCCATGCGCTAACCTGGTTCTGGAAAAGAAAATCAAAACAACCTTGGGGTATTGTTTTTGATAAAAGCACTGGCGCACCTGTCGCTTTTGCCAGAATAATTCTTACCCAAGAAGGCAACACTGTATCTACGCAAACTACAGATCTTCAGGGTAAATATGGTTTTTCGGCTAATAAAGGGAAATATCAACTCTACATATCACATTCAGATTATTTAGATTTTGTCTCTGATATCGAAGTAGGATATGATGGGGAAATTATCTCCAAAGATTTCGAAGTTTCCGCCAAATCACGAGATGATGTCAATTCTGGTATTAGATGGATATTTTATAGACTAAAAAAACAAATTGCTAAAAACCTATTCATACTAAACACCACTTTGTTCTCTATTGGATTTGTTTATACTTTATTCGCCATTACGAACCACCTTACTGTTATAAACTACGTAATTCTTTCACTCTACATATTCCAATTCATACTTATGTTCGTATTCTACTTCTTTAAAGACAAAGAATCTGGACAAGTTATAGATATCGCATCTGGGCTACCGGTCTCTGGGGCAATTGTTCGAATATTTGATGAAGAAAGACAGATTGATATAGCCATAACTGATGCCCAGGGCAGGTATTCTTTCATATTGGAGCCTAATACTTATTTCATCAAAGCTTCAGCTAATGGATATGTGTTCCCTTCTGATGATAAACCAAACATTGTACGGGACAAATTAGGCGGAAAATTGCTTAAATTTACAATACAAGACAAGCAAAGAGTTAACATTAAAATATATTTAAGAAGATTTGCATCATTAAACGCAAATAACCAAGCCATTTTGTCTCCATTTAGCTAGTCTCTGCTTTCGCTAATAGTCGTTTTAGTCTATGATATTAGAGTATGTATACATAAACTAGATGACTAATAAAATCGTCCTAATTGACGACAATTTTGCTATACGGCAAGTAATCAAGATATTTCTGACGCGTTTATCGCGTAATAATTCCTTTGATATAAACATTTTTTCAACCGATAACGGTGTTGAAGGACTTGGTTATGTATACATTACAAATCCCAACATAGTTATAGTAGACACAACTCTACCTAAATATTCAGGGAGGGAAGTTTTGGACTACTTCGTACAAAACCCTAAGTTTCAAGAAAGTGGTATAAACGTAATAGTTCTTCATGAAGAGAAGGAATCGGATCTTAAACTTCCAAGTAATTTTCATATAATTAGTAAGAACCAAAAAGGTTCGTTCAGTTTGATATCGAAGACCATTGACGAAATTTTTAAAACTTCTGAATCAGGGAACTCCCGAAAACTAATTGATAAAATCGGTAATTTTATTCTTATCAACGGTAATAAAGATGATTTATTAAACAAAGGACTTACTGGTAAAGCACTTTTTAATTCACTGTTCAACAGATTAAAATGGATCTGGTTAGAGTTCACAAGTAGTATAGCGTTGACATTATTACTATTACTCTATGGTAAACCAACCGACGAAAATATTACTCAACAAGATTTAGATAAAAAAGCATTTCGTTCCAAATACTACCCTACTCTTGCCGTAACATTTATCTCTTCAATAATAATATTAATTAATTTCGGATTATTTGTAGGCTCCCAACTTCCCTTGTTTCGCAACCAACAGCAAGGGACGACAGCACTTTCTACATTTGTTGTAGATAGCATAACAGACTCAAGTGATTTCCTAGTGGGTGATGGGTATTGTGACACGGACGATTCAATAGGAGATGGACCTTGTACACTCAGAGCTGCAATAGAAGAGGCAAATTCTATTGCGGGAGTTGATTATGTTGATTTTAATATATCGGGAACTGGACCTTTTACCATCAACCTCACTCAAAACTTACCACAAATAATATCACCTATAATCATTGATGGAACTTCCCAAAGCACTTCATCTTGTGGTGATTGGGCTCTTCAAGTTGAAATCAATGGTGGCAATTTATATGAAGGTTTTTCTCTAAATTCAGGAGCTGGAGATAGTGTAATACAAGGTTTAGTGATGAACGGAATGCTAAATCACTCGATCTTTGCAGAAGGTATAAGTAATCTGGAAATTCTATGCAATGTCTTTGATTTCGAACCTGATGGTACAACTTCAATTCCATCCGACTCGAGGGCTATTCATTTGCAGAATTCCATTGGCAATATCACTATAGGTGATACTACAACAGGCGGAAATCTAATAGGCTCGAGGCTGGACAAAAGAAGTATAGAAATATTACAAACTACAACCTCGTCCTCTCCTGTCATTGATATTGAAAACAACTACATCGGAGTTGAAAAATCCGGACAAAATGCCCCAGAGAATCTAAGTGGACTTTCTCATGTATACATAAGTGGCGATGATATTAATTCTTCATATCCCGTCGTCAATTTTGGTGGAGCAAATACTTTATTACAAGATGAGTGTTCAGGATCTTGTAACATTGTCGCTTGTAGTACAGGCGAAACACCATCCATATTTCTCTCCAAGACCGGAACAAGTACCATACGAGGGAACAACTTGGGAGTCAAAAAAACTGGAACTTCATCACTCACCTACCTTGGTACTACTTCTTGTATTAATAATGCTCCAGGTTCAAGTGGAGTCGAAATAACACAACCAAAAGGCAATGTCCTTATTGGAGGGATTCTTACTTCTCAAAGAAACATTATTGCAGGATTTGGTTATCACGGATTAATATATGACGATCCTGATGCTGCTGTTTCCTTAATTATCAATAATAATATATTTGGAACCGATATAGATGCTACGGAAAGTTTGGGCAATGCAGGAAGTAATATATTTTTTCTCGATGGAGTGTCTACCATTGAAAACAATATTATATCCGGAGTTACTTTACTTGGAGATGTGGATGCGGCTGGTCTAATAATATCTACAGAAAACACTAATTCTTCTATCGAAGTTTTCGGGAATTACATCGGGACAAATACTTCACTAATAACAAATTTAGGTAATCGAGACGCAGGAATATTAGTTGATAGTGGCAGTGTGGGCAGTATAAATATTGGAAAAATAGACGAAATTCCAAACTATATAAAATATAATCAGTACTTTGGTATCACGATTGATCAATCTAACTCAGCTGTTAATATTATAAATAACATTATCGAAGAAAATATCGGGCACGGGATATACTTTTATAGATCTAACGAAACTTCAGACACGAGTATCATTAGTAACAACATTATAAAAAATACCAAAGGATTAAATAATATTAACTCCTTTGGACATGGTTTTGCTTCATATACTAGTAATAATATTACACTTTCAGACAATCTTTTCTGTCATGATGATCCTGATGCCCAAAATTTCGATTATCCAAGTGCAGTGTTCATGGAAAATGGTAATACTGGAATTCTTTTTGATGGCAATTCTATCCAAAGTCAATATACTTCGGGATTTGTCGTACCCTGGAGTGATACTGGCATAAGCATAATCAATAGCAATTTCCACACGTCTCCACAACCAGGAGTTGATTTAGGATTAGATCCGACTCTTGGAATTTATCCAGGTACCACAGCAAATGATGCAGGAGATAATGACCTTGGACCGAACAATTTCCAAAACTATCCCGAAATCACATCCGTCAATGACGAAACTATCAACTACAGTTTAGATACACTCGCTGGCGATTATTTAGTAGAATTTCATATTCCAAATGAGGACCCAGTCTGCGGTCAGGGTAGTAGCCTAGTTTGCACAACTACAATCACACATACTGGTAGTGGTACTCAAGATTTCTCACTTAACTGCCCTGCACTTCCCTCTAGACCTTACGATTTAGCAGCAATAACCACAAAAGTTTTAGGGGTTGACCAATACGGAGACACGTCAGAACTTAGTCCAATCACCACAGTAACTAACCCCACACCGACACCCACAGCGACGTCAGTACCAGCACCAACTACAATTATTCCTACCAACACATCTACACCATTACTACCGACAAATGCACCCAGCAATCCCAACCCTACGACAATTCAAAATACTGTTACACCTACAACGATTTCATCGTCTCCTACAGTACTTGCCACTACCACCCCTACTTTGATATTCACGCCAACACAAGACGTTACTCCTACTCAGGTTTCAACAGGATTCTTTGATGATTTTTCGCCAGGTAGCTCATATGCGTTGCCCGAAAGTTCATTACTTAATCATCCTGTCGTTAAATCTAAGTTTATGGATATTGTAGATTTCATAAAAACAAATCTTGATCCAACAACAATCTCAGGAAAATTTCTCGACGTTGGCATTATAATTACTGATTTTACCAATCCAATTTATGACAGTATAAATTATTTACTATCACTACAATTCATAGGAGAACAGATAGCGATAACAAGCGTAACCGCTATCAATGTATTTGCCCTGGCCACACCTTTAATTTTGACATTCATCTCTGAACCACACATATTTTATTTCGCCTTCTTTTGGATTTGGAAAAAGAACAAACCACCAACATGGGGAGTTGTATTAGATAAAGTTACTAAAATGCCCGTAGCTTTTGCAAGAATAATTTTAACCCAAGATGGTAAAACAATAAATACATACACAACTGACCTTCAAGGCAGATATGGACTTGATGCGAAAAAGGGCATTTATAAGGTATTTGTAATGCATTCCGAATACATTGACGAGTCTAGAGAAATTGTAGTAAAAAACGACGGGGAAATCCTGGTACTTGATTTTCAAATGAATCCAAGATTCCATGATGAGCTCCAAAAAAGCTTTAAATGGTGGCTTTATTCTTCAAAGATTTTTCTTAGAAAAAACCTATTCGTTTTAAACACAATAGTTTTCTCCGCTGGATTTGTATATACATTGTTCGCAATCACAAATTCCTTCTCGGTAATAAATTACGCGATCTTGATGCTTTATATCATTCAAATTCTTATGATAATAATCTTTAATGCCATGAAAGAGAAGAATCTAGGACAAGTCATCGATATAAACTCTAATGAACCAGTGAAAGGTGCTGTCGTACGACTCTTCGACGAAACAAAACAAATTGATGTCACCATTACAGATAATGAAGGACGCTACTCATTTATTGTAGATCCTGGAACTTATTATATAAAAGTGAATGGTGATGGATTTAAATTCCCTTTCAAGGATGACTCAAATATTGTTGTAAATAGTGTCGGAGATAAATTACTGAAATTCACAACACAAGACTCACAAAAGATTTCTCTAAAACTTTACGTGCAAGGATATTTAAATATGGCCATTAGAAAGAATGAAATACTTTCACCATTCACTTAATTGACAACTCTCTGACCTTCTGGCGTGTCTTCGATAACAACAGCAAATTCTTCCTTCAGTCTATCTCTAAGTTCATCAGACTCTGTCCAATTTCCTAACTTCCTGGCTAATTGCCTTTTCTCTATCAGCTCTTGAGCAAGCGGATCGATTTCGACTTTTAAAATACCTAGAAGATTAAGTCCTAGGACTTGATCAAAATCCTTCACAGTTGCTAACTTGTCTTCATCTTTTGTTTCTGACTTTACTAATTCCCACAACAAAGCTAATGCTTCAGGAATATTAAAATCATTCTCTAGTGCTCGAACAAATCTTTGTTTATAAAGCTCCGCAATTTCTCCTTTGTTTTCCACATCTTGGAGTTGATTGACTTGTTTTTTCAATCTTTTGTATGATTGATTTGCACCTTCCAAAGCATCCCATGTGAAATTTTGCTTGGATCGATAATGTGCATTTAGGAAGAAATACCTCAAAACAATTGGTTCGAAACCTTTCTCCATAATGTCGTCAAGTATGTATGCAGTCCCTTCTGATTTACTCATTTTCTTTCCATCGATTAATAGATGTTCATTATGTAACCAGTAATTCACAAATTTAACTTCATTTGCTGATTCACTTTGTGCAATTTCATTCGTATGATGAATAGAAATATGTTCCACACCTCCCATATGGAAATCTATTGTCTTACCGAGTAATTCACCTGCCATTGCGCTACATTCAATATGCCAGCCTGGTATTCCCTCTCCATTTTCAACTTCACTAGAATGAAATGGTGATGGCCAATATTGAAGAGCAGTTTTATGAGCACCAGTTTTGAAAAACCAAAGTGCAAAATCATGAGGACTTCTTTTGTCGGGATCGTTCACATCGCCTTTGCCACTCCCAGATTTATTCTTTTCTAAAATCTGCCCACTTAAATCCGTGTAATTCGGAAATTTTGAAACCTCAAAGTAGACAGCTTTGTTTGTTTCGTAGGCAAAGCCCTTTTTGATGAGCTCGCTAATTAATTCTTGCATTTGCTCGATATAACTACTTGCTACAGGTTTATGATCCGGCTCCAGAATGTTCAATGCAGAGGTATGGGCTTCAAATGAGTCTATATATTTCTTCGCTATAACTTGAGGATCCAAATTTTCTCTCTTAGATGCCTTCTCCATTCTATCTTCCCCTGAGTCAGCGTCTCCTATGTTGTCCCCTGTGAGATGTCCTACGTCTGTATAATTGCGTACAAATGTGACATCGTACTCAAGATAATTCAGACTTCTTCTAATCAAATCTGCCAAAGTCATACCTCTCATATTTCCAATATGTTGAACCCAATAAACTGTAGGACCACAATGATAAAAAGTTACCTTATTTGGGTTAATTGATTTAAACTCTTCGAGACTTTTTGTCAATGTGTTATATACCTTCAACATTCGATTGAATTAATAATTAATATTTGTCTGTGTAGTATTCGTTAGTTAATAATATCATTATTAACCAAAGAGGTTTTCCCTGACCAAGATTTTGGGATTTGTATTGTTTGCATGCCTTATATTTTGAGGTAATAAAACTTAAAATTGGAAGTCTCGTAGTAGGCAAAGCCTGCACCACTTCCCTGCCATTTGCCATATGAAATGGAAGTTTTATTGTTTTTAGCACTCTTTTTGTCAATGTTTTATACAATACCTTGATATTTGGATGTTTCTCCTTGACCAATTGATGAACAATCTGAGTGAGCGCTACATGATCAGGATGGCCATAAAGTCCGGCTCTTTCGTAAGTCAAAATAATATCAGGTTGAAATGTTTTTAATTCCTGATTTAATTTTTTAAATATCAGATCCTTCTCATCTTCCACTTTCCCATCGTGAAAATCCCACATTTCAAACTTTTCACAACCCAGTGCTTTCAGTGCTTTTTTATATTCCTTCTCTCTAATTTCTGCAAGTTCAGTTTCAGACACTTTAAATATTTCATCACCCTTTTCTCCCTTTGTTACGCATATATGTTTTAGCTCTACTTCTTTATCTCTCGAATATTTCGAAATAAAACCACCAGAGAGCATAGTTTCATCATCTGGGTGAGGGTCGATTGCGAGAATTTTGATCTTTCCCTTTTTTCTAGTCAACTTCCAAAGATCAAGTTTTGGTAATCTAATTTCATTTACCCAATACAATGCAATCTGTAGACAGACAAAACCCAGGACAGATACTCCTAGTAATATCTTGACTGTTGTCGCCATTGAATTAATATAAAAAATAAAAAGACCCTGTTATTGTTTTAGAACAATTACAGGGCCTCTTAGCAAGATGCGGTCCCACCTGTGGTTTAACTCAAGGTGAATATTAGATTGTTGCAATTTCGGCAGATACTGTCTGTCTCAGGTGCCGGTTCCCAACGATTCCGGCTTTCTTGTTATAATTATATCAGATTAATTTTATTTGGGAAGTTTATGTCAATCGAGAACCCATGTTTGACAAAATGTAGTGCTGCTTGTTGTATAGGCGAAGGTGGGTGGATTACATTCCAAAGAAGTGATGCGTCTATCACCCCAAAGCAGATTAAAAATTTTGAGGTAGCATTAAAGGAGAATGGCACACCCTATAATGTAATACATACATTCGCTTCAATAATATTTAAGAACTGGGTCAGTCCTGAAGGCATTATGTTTAAAGGAAGATGTCCATTTCTTACAACAGAAAACCTTTGCAGTATATACGAAAGCACAGAAAGACCTATTGGATGTTATATTGCTAAACCAGGTGCGAAAACATGCAACAAAGCCAGGAGTAATCATGGTTTCGACCCTTTACCAATCTCAACGTCAACGATTATCCCTATGAGTGATATCAACATATCTGTTTAATCACCCCTCGCAAAAACCAACCCATAGACTTTTTCTACCCCTGCATTTTTAAGCACTTTTGCACACTCTTCTAGGGTACTTCCACTTGTCATCACATCATCTACAAGCAATACTGATTTGTAATTGATTTGATGTTTTAGTTCAAACACGTCTTTTAGATTTTTAATCCTCTCTTCCCTATTTAAGCTTACTTGCGATTTGGTGTTTTTTGTTCTCCTTATACAGTTATCAACTCTAGCTGAAACTGCCTTGGAAAGTAATTCTGCTTGATTGAAACCCCTGTAGTTTTCTTTGAATTTATGGAGTGGTACCGGTATTGCCACCTCATAATTGATATCATATTCTAATAATTTCCTCTTCATTAATAAGCCAATCTCTGCAGAAAGCGCAAAGTAGAGATTGTACTTCATCTCCTCGATGAGAATCTTGGCATATTTGTTGTAATGAGCAACAACGATAACCCCATCTAAATTGGTTTTTCTCAGACATTTAGAATGTACCATTTCTATGGGAGAGTCTGCATGACATACATGACAAAATTGTGTTTTATAATATTCAAGTTTTTGATTTTTACATTCATCACAAAGGAGTGTTTTTTGCGTATCACAAAAAACACACATTCTAGGGAAGAAGAGGTCTATCAAAAGTGCAAGCATATTAATAAGTCACTTAACCAGCCGATTAGCGGTGTTTTAACAATTTATACATTATATTTATGATGATTTCCTGAATTTATCCACATTTCCAATTTTCTAATCTTACGAAACCCTCAGCCGACCTTACCATCAAATTTGTGCTATTTACACATGCTCCAGCAATGGTTATTATGTATTAATCAGAGACAAAGTTATGTATATAGCAATTGATGTTGGCGGAACGAAAACCGCTTTTGCAAAAATTGACAAACTAGACAAACCTACCATAAGTGGTAAAGAAACTATCTCAACGCCCCAAACCTATGATGAGGCTATCGTTAAAATCTACAGTCAAATTGAAAAGTTTAGTAAGTGGCAAAAAGTAGAAGGTATTTCCATAGCGCTACCTGGAAGCGTTAGTAATGAAAAGATTGAGCTTCTCACAAACCTGCCTGATTGGAATCACAAACCCCTTCTAGAGGATGTATCGAAGAAGTTTAAAACAAAAGTGATTATGAGAAATGATGCTGTTGCAACTGCACGAGCCGAGAGGTATTTCGGACTTGCGAAAAACGAAAACAGGTATTTATATTGCATTATCGGGACAGGATTTGGTGCTACTTACGTTCACAGAGTTGGTGATAAATTTTTGGAACTGCCTCTAGAGCCAGAGTACATGATCGTAAATTCACACGGCACGCATAGAAACCATTTTCACACACCAGGACTGCTTGGAGCATATGCAACCGGAGCTGTAATACAAGAAAAAACGGGGATACATTCACTAGCAAGCCTTGAAGATAGTGACCCGATTTGGGACGAGATGGTACAATACCTTGGAATTGGTTTGAATAACCTTATCACACTCTTTAAACCACCTGTAATTATTTTCTCGGGTGGTATAATAGTGCACAGAAAATTCTTATTAAAATTATTACGCATGGAACTAGCTAAATATGTAGAATACTTGCCTCAGCCAAATCTTAAAATAACAGAATTTGGTGATGACGCAAGTCTTTATGGAGCTATTTCATTGCTTTACGAATTACAATAATGCTTCCCAAAGGACCATATCAACCACAATCGACCGAGGAAGAGATTTTAGCTTTTTGGCTAGAGAATAATTTCTATTCACCTGAATACAAATCTGAGAAAAAATTATCAACTAGCAACCAACCTGATAGAGAGACTTTTTCAATAGTTCTCCCACCACCAAATGCAAATGGTAATCTTCACCTTGGCCATATGTCAGGATATGCATACCAAGACTTGATGGGTAGATACAATCGGATGAAAGGCAAAAAAGTTTTACTCTTGCCTGGCAAAGACCATGCCGGTATTTTGACCGAGGTAGTTTTTGAAAAAGAACTTGAAAAAGAAGGCTTATCCAAAAAAGCTTTAGGGAGAGAAGAATTTTATAAACGTTGTTATGATTTCTGTATTAAGAACTCCGAGAATGCTCGAAGGCAGGAAAAAAATATCGGTTTATCTGCAGATTTCGATAGAGAATTATTCACACTTGAGCCGAAAATCGTTGACGAGGTATTAAAAGCTTTCGAGTTAATGTATGAGGACAAACTCGTCTACCGTGATAAAAGAATTATAAATTGGTGTCCTAGATGTCAGTCTGCTCTTGCCGATATCGATACTGAGTTCAAAGACTCGCAGTCCCCTTTTTATTATTTTAAATATGCTTTCACTGAACCCGAAACTGATGCTATTAGATTAAAAAACGAATTTAACGGAAAAGTTATAGAATGGGATTTTGAAAGAAATTCAACAAAAGAAGGATCAGACAGATTGCCTTTTTCTTTTGGTAACTATCAAAATTTTGAAATAATTGGCATCGGATATGGCGATGAGCAAAAAGGCAAACTTTCAGGTAAAGTGATTGGTATTCAAATGAGACTGGATAAAAATTTCAGATTAGTAGTTTTAAATCAGGAGACAGAAATCGATATTAAGCATGAGTTAGATAAAATTTTCCTTTTTGAAATACAACACTATGCAGGTGCACATATAATTCTATTTGATGAATATAGCGAGGATCGGTTCTACACAAATGGCTTTATTTTAGGAACCGTTCGACCCGAAACCAAATTTGGTGATACTGCACTCGCAGTTGATCCAGACGATAAAAGATATAAAGAGTTTGTTGGAAAAGAGTTTGAAGTTAGGACATTACTTGGTACATCTAAAATAAACGTTATATCCGATAACGCTGTCGATGAAAGTTTCGGAACAGGCATGGTTAAAGTCACTCCAGCACATTCTCCAGAAGATTGGGACATAGCAAAACGTCATCCAGACGAGGCATTCCCTGAGAAGCAAGTGATAGACTTCAACGGTAAAATGAATCACTTAGCCGGTAAATATCAAGGTTTGTCTGTAAAAGAAGCACGTAAAGCGATGCTAGAGGATATGAAATCAGCAGGAATGCTTGTTTACTTGGACGAAAATTATACAAATAGAATTAGAATTTGTGAAAGGTGCAAATACCCAATAGAACCGCTCATTTCTTATCAATGGTTTGTCGACACAGAACCATTAAAGAGTGAAGCAAAAAGACTTGTTGAGGAAGGATTTACCGACATCATGCCAGAAGGTAAAAAGAAAACCTATATGCAATGGATGGAAAGTAAAGAAGACTGGTGCATCACCAGACAACTTTGGTGGGGTTATCGAGTTCCAGTCTGGTACAAGGGTGAACACTCACAGTACATCACCGAAACTGGTGAAGTGAAAGAAAAAATCGGAGATAAAATTATAAATAATCCAGAAGATTATAATGGTCTAATCTATGTTGGACATGATAATCCCAACAGCCGGAAGACTTACTTTATCCCTGGTAAACATGGTTATATGTCTCGGAAAATATTTCCTGAAATTGCAGAAAAGTATCCGAATACAATTACAGTACAAGTTGAGAACATTGATGAACCATCTCAAGAGGACTATGCCAATGGTCTCAAAGACTATGATTTAAAGAATTCAGTTATCATTGCACATTCGATGGGTTGTCCTGCCATTATTAATTATATCTCTGAAAATAATACTCCAATTGAAAAACTGGTATTAATTGCACCAAAATTAATTTTTAAAGAAAAAGATAGAGCCAAGAGATACACTAAAATGCTCGAAGATTTGAGACTTGATAAACTTGAGACTTTGGTAAAGGAATTAGTGATAATTTATTCTGATAATGACGAGCATGTGACTCTAGAGGATATAAGCGAATCAATTAAAAAACAATTACCATATGCCAAGTATGTTTTACAAAAAGATGCAGATCATTTTGCAACTCCAGAACTTGATATATTCCCGGAATATTTATGGGAAGTAATTAAGGATAATGGAAACCAACTAAATATCTCCGTTCTCCGACATGGAGAGACCGAGTACAACAAACTAGGTAAATTCCATGGAATAACTGACATTGAACTAAACGAGACTGGACGAGAACAAGCTCACGAAGCAAAGGAAAAACTCGGAGCACATTATGATGTGATAATAAGCTCCCCGTTAAAAAGAGCGAGGCAAACCGCGGAAATTGTTAATGAGAAACTCGGTTTGAAAATCATAGAAAACGATTTACTCAAAGAAAGAGATTTCGGCAACTTGGAAGGTCTAACATGGGAAGAATTTTCCGAGCAATACCCTAATGAAGCATCAAAAAATCATATAGATTTCCAACCGGAACTTGAAAAAGGAGAACGAATTGAAGACGTTGAGAAAAGATTAAGGGAATTTATTAACTGGCTCAAAACTTCAGGCTATAAAAATCCTTTAATAGTCACACATGCAGGCGTAATCAGAGTTATTGAAAGAAAATTAAATAATCTGACTCCAGAACAATCACGAGAGAATGATCCAAAAAATCTAGAACTAAGAAACTATAAACTTAGCGCAGCCGAATGGGTACAAGATGAAGATGTGCTTGATACTTGGTTTTCATCCGGACAATGGCCATACTTAACATTGATGGTTAAGGAAGGTGATTTTAACGAATTCTACCCTTCCCAAGTTATGGAAACTGGTTGGGACATTTTATTATTCTGGGTAACCAGAATGATGTTACTTAATCCTTATAGAGCCAAGAAATTAAATCCAAAAAGAACTGATGAACAAATCGTTCCATTCAAAAGTGTATATCTTCATGGCTTGGTTCTAGATAAAAATGGTATCAAGATGAGTAAATCGAAAGGAAATGGAATAGATCCTTTTGAAATGATGCAAAAATATGGGACAGATGCTTTGAGATATAGTTTTATTAAAGGTAATTCAGCTGGGCAAAATTATCGTCTATATGAAGAAAAAGTTTCCTCCAATCGTAATTTCTGCAATAAAATCTGGAACGCATCAAAATTCGTACTTTTCAATATTGAAGATTGTGGAGAAAAGTTGATCAACACAAATCAGACTGAGCTAAATTTTACTCAGGAAGATAAAGATATGCTGGAACAAATCGACAAACTTGCTGTTGAAACAACAAGAAGATTAGACGAATTTAAATTCGGAATCGCAGCAGATGAACTTTATGAGTCATTCTGGCATTATTTCGCCGATGTTTACCTGGAAAAAATTAAAACAAGGCTTTACACAAAAGATCGTGATGGAAACGCGATAAACACTTCTGAAGAAGAAATGAAATCAAGATTTAGTGCTCAATGGTTAATTCTATATTCCCTTGAGACATATCTTAAACTGCTACATCCTTTCATTCCGTTTCTCACCGAGAAAATCTGGCAGTCATTACCCAAAAGAGAAGAAGAGTCGGAATCAATAATGTATAGTGAATGGCCTGTATAATTTTTAATATTCTTGAGATCAGAACGAGGAGATTACTTTGAGACCAGTACATCATCATCCTTAACCTCTTCAACCATTCTTTCCAAATTTGTAACAATTTGTGAAAGTTTAGGAGAATTATTTTCAATACCAACATGCGATTCCATTTCAACTCTAATCTCGTGATTTTTTAAATTAAACCTTTTTAGAACTGCGAGTTTATCGGGGACATTTTTTAATTCATTTTTAATCAAATCAATTACCTCTTCGAAACGAATCACACCCATCGCATCATCTCCGTCTAGTGGCAATGTGAATCTATCCTGGACAAATACTCCTGCAAAATTATCCACTATTTTCAGGTTGAGCTTTTTACTATTCAAATCCGCTTCCACTCTATCGTTATCTAGTTCAGTATATGAATAATCTTCAAGCATTGAACCTTCTCCATCAAACATAAAATATTTGAAAACCTTTATGGAAACAGAATTTTTGGTTGAACTCATCCTGAGAAAATTTTGTTCCCACAAGTTTGAAACTTCTTCTGACTGTGCGATTAGAATATACACACTTTCCTCAGGATTTGATGTATCAACCACAATCCACTTGACCACTACATTACTATCAAGAAGTTCATATCTCAGTCTTACCTGAAGAAACTCATTGAGATGCTTTACTAGGTCGATGTAAGTAACTAGTCTGGACCAGTTGTGATTTATTGTTAATTTCTGATCAAGAATATTTGTAATAGTGTCAATTCTGCCTAATGATTGGGTTGTAGAAACTATGTCTTTATCAAAAAAAGCATCGGGAATATCATTGGAATTTTGATTAACAACCCATCTTTGTTCTTTGCAAAGATTAATAATCATACCTTCTGTATCAGTCACCGTCTCGTTTGGAAAAATATTTAACTGTTCTAACTTTTTTACCCTTTCTCTAGTTTGTTTTGTTCTATCCAATTGTGGAGTTTCATCGATACTATTCAGTCTGTCCATTATCAAGATAATCGTATATTAATTTAATATTTGCTGGTTCATTAATTTTAGTCTTTGAGCCACGTGGTTGCAAAAAAGGAGCATCGGTTTCTAGAAAGACACAGTTTTTATATAAATCAAGGGGAGAATTAATTTCTCCAGCTACCCCTTGCACGCAAGCCCTCAGTTCTAGGGCTGATTTATAAGTTACAATTCCGTTAATACCTATGGCAAAACCATTCTCAATTGCAATTTTTGCCTCAGAAAGATTTCCGGTAAATGAGTGGAAAATTCCAAACAAATCCAACCCACTCATATTGATTAACTCTAAACATTTATCGAGCGAATCTCTATGATGCATTGTTAGTGGCAATTTGTATGTACTCGAAATCTGAAGTTGACCAACAAATAGTTTCTTTTGCAGATATTTGCTTTTCTCTTTTTCCTCGGTAGATAAGTCATGCTTTTCTATCCAATAATAATCAAGTCCACATTCACCTATCATTAACACATTGTCCTTATTTTCTTCCACAAGAGAATCTAATTCATTCAGAAGTTGATCAACCTTTTTCTCATCAATACTTTCGTCATACAAATCAGAACCAAGAACAACGACCTCTGGATCGATACCCACAGTTGGAAAGATTATTTCAGGATATTTCTTATGTTTTTGCAGGGTATTTCGGGATGTTACAAGATCAACAGCTACATCAACTATAAAATTTACTCCATTATTTTGGGCTCTTTTAACTGCATATTCGAGTTCGTCCTCTGACAAACCCATCAAATGTGTATGGGTATCGAAAAGTGAATCTACATTTCCAAATTTATCCTCGAAGTACTTGAGTAACTTAGTATTTTTCATTTACATCGCAATTAATCAGAATTGTCTTTCTCGGCAAGAACTTTTTCGGGGTCTAGTTTGTTAAATAGGAGTTCAATTTCCGCTAGTTTAATTTCGTTCAGAACTTTGTGGTTTGAGTTTGTCCATAAGTCACTTCCAACTTTCGTTGAGACTACATCAACATTCAATAATTTCATGATTTTGTTTGATGTTTCAGGTAAAAACGGATAAATCAAAATTCCCAGATCGTAAATCAAATTCACTAAGTTCATAAGAATCACTTTTGCTTCATTTTCATCTTCTTTAATCATTTGCCAAACTTTCATTTGATCAAAGTATACATTTCCTTTCCTCGAAAGCTCCATAATCTCATCAAAAGCTTTCACAATCCAAGGTCCATTTTGAAATTCTTCTTCATCAACTGCATTTGCAAAACCTGATAAATAACCAGACACTCTTTCGAAAGTCATACTGCTTGATAATGCACCTGTTGGCAAAATCTGTTCAACTTCAATTTCCCCACTAAATTTGTTCTGAATAAATGTCAAAGTCCTATTTACTAAATTTCCCAAATTGGCTACTAATTCATTATTCACAGACGCAACAAAATCTTCCCAAGTGAAGTTTCCTTCTTTATTCTCTGGCAAATTTCGAGCGATATAGTACCTTACTAGATCTACTCCGTATTTTTCTGCGATTACCTTTGAGTCTATTGTCCAATTTCTGCTTTTACTAAATTTTTTGCCTTCGTAGTTAAGAAATTTATTTACAACCACATATTTAGGTAATTGGTAACCATCATTTAATCCCATCAATTGACCTGGCCACATCAATGCATGAAAAACGAGATTGTCCTGTCCCATAAAGTTGTAAATGACAGAATCAGGTCTTTTCCACCAATCTTCCCAATTTCGACTTTGACCATCCTCTCTTTTGAAAATCGTATCTGGAGTACCTTCTTCCATCTCGCACCATGCCCTCGTAGCAGAGAGATATCCAATCACAGCCTCAAACCATACGTAAATGTGCTTTCCAGTAAAATCTTTTAATTGTTTGCTTTCATCACGTTTTTTGATTTCCTCAATTGGCAAATCAATACTCCAATCCATATCTCTTGTTATTGCCCTTCTCTGCAAACCTTCTTTTAGCCAGCCATTTGCTTCGTTCCAGACCCATTTTTTCCAATTTCCTTTATTTGCATCAAGGTATTCGCGCAATTGTGGCTCTAATTTCTCAAAATTCAAGAAGTAATGTTCTGTATCTTTCAAAGTAACTTTTGAACCTGTTAATTTACTGACTGGATCAATGAGTTCTCCATCTTTCAGCCATCTCCCGCAACTTTCACACTGGTCGCTTCTTTGGTTGCTTGCATTACAATAAGGACAAGTTCCTTCGACATATCTATCCGGAAGGAATTGTTTGTCATCGATAGAATAGTATTGTTGCATCACACCTTTTTCAATATAGTCATTGTCCAACAATTTGAGAAAAAGCTCGTGAACGACTTCTTTGTGTTTTTGAGTAGTTGTCTTTGTATACAAATTGTAATCCAATCCGTACATTCTGAAGAGTTCTAAATCTTTTTTATGGTAAATATCTACTACCTCTTCAGGTCTCAATCCTTTTTTATCAGCTTCAACTGTGATTGGCGTACCATAGCAGTCAGAACCAGAAACCATAAGCACATCATCTCCTCTCAGTCGATGAAATCTCGCAATAATATCTGCTGGGAGTAAATATCCGCCTAAATGACCAACGTGAATATCACCATTTACATATGGCCACGCTACTCCGATAAGTACTTTTTTACTCATGATGTTTCAAAATGATAGTCGATTATAGCAAATTGAAGTATATAGCACCTCATCAGATTTAATGATTTTACACATTGGAAGGTCCTTGAAATCACTCTTTTGCCTTCTTTTTAATATTTGTATTAAAGACAACTTCAACGGTTGCTAATAGTACACCTGTTATCATAATAGTATACCACTCCAATGCGCCCATCAGTCGCAGACCAGCGAAGGCGAAAATCAAGAAGTACAGCATTATACCTCTCCGGATTGCAGGCCTAAGCCTTGGGGACTCCAATATGCTTCTGAAGAATAATTTATCAATAAAAAGGTGTATTGAGGTAAAAAGAGAAATCACGAAACCAGCCATAATCAATATCCATGCAGTCAAAATTTCGGCATCCAAGAACTCCCATACAATCCCGAGTTCAATACTCCTTTTTATGACTTCAAGAAGTTCTTCTTCTTCGGTAATTCCATACCTTTGGATAATATTGTTTAATCCATCATTTTCAAATGGAGAATAATTAGCACTAATAAACAGTAATAATGCCCCAAAGAAAATCGCAATCAGTAGGGAGAGCAGACCCCTTCGCATTTTATGAGTATGTTTTAGTTAATTTCAAATAGTTTGTCGTGATACTCGAAATATTTCCCTTGATCGCCTGCACATCTAGCAGCATTTGATGCGAAACGAGCATTTGGATGAATGCTCTCAAGAGGAAAATCACGATAAATATATCTTGCTTTACCTGTATCTACAAATTTTTCTTTTGCTTCAACCAAAATATCATTTGCAAAACTTTGACAGTATGGACACTCATAATCACTAAATTCCATCATAACAATCTCTCCATCCCCTTGTGTAAGACCATCGCCAACACTAAGTTTCTGAACGACATATTCCGTATTTACGTTGGTTGTTTGTTCGTTAATATATGTTGTAACCGCTGAATCAAGAGCTTCACCTGTAAGCGCACCTCCTTCTGCTGATGCATAGTACTCACGAACCTGTGGTTCATACTCTTTCAAGCTATTTTTTAAGTAATCAGTCCAGTACTTATTCACCGATGCAATATCTTCGCTTTCAAGTTTTCCAACAAGTGTTTCCAATTCTTGCACACGAATACCACCTACATAGAAGCCATCGAATTCGTCTCCCTTTCCTTTTCCTATGTAAAATGATGGTGTTCCCTGTACTCCGTATGTCTCACCAGCTGATAATTCTTTGTCTATTACGTCAAAATATTTTTCTCCTTCAACACATTCTTGGAATTTTTCTAAATCCAAATCCAAACTTTGTGCATATTGATCATAACAAGCATCTCCAAAACGGTTCTCTCCGGTACATTCTCCCGCTACTTCTGCTGTAGTTTCTCCGTCGTCCTTAGAGTCTAGGGAAATACCATTCCCAGAGAAAAAAATCACGATGGAAATCAAAACACCTCCTAATAAAATACTACCTGCATTAATTAGCACTTTTGAACTGGCGGGCTTTTTATTTTTTTTTGGAGTTTTTACAACTGCTGATTCTATCTTTTCTTTTGCCATATTATTTTTATAAATGTTTTATTACTATATCATAAATTATCGTAAGTCTGCTTCAGAAGCAACGCATCATACTCTAGTATTGGGCTCTCACATACTAGAAAACCCCCCACTTTTTTATCTTTGAGTACCTGCAACAATTCTCTCCATTTGAAACCCGAATCGAATGTTTTCCCCTTCTCTTCGAGTTTTTTAAATTCTGAGTCCAGCCCCTCAATCATAATCCCCTCGGAATTGTATTCTTCTACTGATTGAAGAAATGTTAAATGATTTTTTTCTCCTTTATCTCCATAGTTAATTGCAGATACGTGCATATGTAGTTGATTGAGGAATTCTTTTCCCAAATACTTTTCTACCAAACTTAGTATTTCATCGAATTTCTCATAACCATTAAATTCGCCATTGGACCTTGCGTATTTATGCGCAAAATCTATGCAAAGTTTAAGATTAAATTCTTTTAATTCATCTGCAAGTTTCACTAATTCTTCAATATCTCCAAACTGTGTGGGTTTTCCCGTGAGTTCTGGAGCAATACATATCTCTCTTAAATTTACAGGATGGTCTTTAAATTTATCTTTTTCAAACTCCTTAAAGATTTTTTCAAAAGCAGATTTTACTTGTGAATATACCTCTCCTTTTTCTTTTTTTTGATAGAAGGCAGGATGAAATGTCACACTTCTCGCTCCGCACAAACCACCAATGTAAATCGAATCGGTGATGTATTTAATACTTCCATAGAATTTTCTATTATCGTCTGAAGCTAAATTTATGTAATAAGGACCATGAATTGTAAGCTCGATTTCAGCGGATTTCCTAGCTTCATTTACTTTTTTCGCGCTCTCTTCGGTCATTTTTACCCCGTGAACAAATTCTATTTCCATCAAGTCTAGATTAAGTTCTTTGACTCTCTCTATGCCCGAAATACTATTGTTTTTCTCTGATGTCAGTGGAACTCCACCAACACCAATATTCAGTTTAGTCATAAATGGAAAGATGGGAATTTATAGTGATATTTTAATCTAAAGCACTATCTTGTATCAAAATATTTCCTTCTAAAACTTTCATAGTTTGAAGTTTTTCGACACCGAGGTCTGCAGGAATTGGTTTATCATCAATCCTTTTAACCAGATCCACATTTTGACCCGTAATAGATGTGTAAAATTGATATGCAATAAAAACCAGCACTTCAAGGAAACCAATTAATACCATTGTATACCAGGTTTTCTCACTCTGTAACATCATCGTAATAGTAATAATTAATTTTCGCTATTAATAGTGAATCCCCTCTTATTATAGGGAGACTTTGACTTCGTACGTCTTTTGTTCCAAATACAAGGCTCTCAACAACAAATGGCATGGGGAAAGATTCCATCTTCTTCATAAATTCTCCAAGTGTTGGAATGTTGCCTTGTACACTAATTGTTAACGGAACTTGTTTTAATCTAGATTTAGTCTCAACGTCAGAAGCAATTTTTGTGACTGAATCCTCTCCAAAATCAGCACTGACCAAATACGAGTTACTTTGTCTAGCCATTTCTCCAAGGTTAGCTAATATGTATTCGTCATTTCTCTTGGAAGGAAGAGATGACTCTAAAAAGGCTATTTGTGATTGAGACTGTTCTTCTTGTACAAGTAAATCTTTTGTGTTCTTCTCTTTTTGGGTAAGGGCTTCAAGATAATCTCTTCTAACATTATTTTGTGCAATTTTATCTGTAATCGATTTTACTGCAGGGACTATAGCGAAGACCAACATTATTGTGACAGTAATCAAGGTGATTATTGCAATAAAATAGGTTTTACCTTGTTTGGTATCTAGGTAATCTCTAAGTTGTGCTGTACTTGTTTTTATCTCCATTAGAAAAGGACCTCACTTCTCATGGGTAAATTATTTAGATTCGTTTTAATTGTAAAGCTATCAGTATCGGTTCCCTGAGATTCAATATTCAGTAGTTCGGTCTTTGTGAACAAACTTGAGTTTTTAAATCCACTTTCAATATCTTCTATTGCCTGAGCATCAGCAAATCCTTTGATTGTGACCTCGTTATTTAATATTTGCACACTAAGTTCTTGCACATTGACCGGTACAATCTTGGTGATTTCTAGATAAACGTTACTGTAGTATGGGGTATCCTTCCACAATTGTTCATAGAGTCCGATCCTGTCTTGTGTAGATCGTAACCTCATTTCACTTTCCTGTAAGACGGACATTATTTCCTCTTTTGAGGCTATGTCTTTGTTGAGATTCTTGAACTGTAAGTCAACGACTACCCGAAAGCCGAATGCTACCACAATGATCAGTTCCACAAAAACCATAATAGCTCTGGCTGTTGTTGTAGTCCACCTGTAGAGCTTCGTCCACATAGTTTGTGGTTCTACCTGAGTTTTTAGGAGATTAAAGCCTTTTTTTTGGACCATGACTGGGCAGTCGAATAATATTTGCTATCAGTATAACGAATTTCGTGATAAAAGTAGAACAAATTCGTAGATCACTTTAAATCTTTTTCACTAAAACATCTACTGCTCTCTGTCCTTGTTTGTAATCACCCATTGCAATCAATTTGAAATTATTCTGTCCACATATTAGTTCGAGAATTTTTAAATATCCTTCTCTTTCCAGTTCAATTTCTACTAAAAGATATTCGAACTTGTCGATTACATTAATACCACTCTGCAATACATTGTATTCCGAGCCCTCAGTATCAATTTTTAATAAATGGAACTCCCCTTTAACTTCATCTGAAACAAATTTACTCAATGTAATTGAAGGGACTTTTATTTTTTGATTTTGTTTCCTGGAATCATCTGGAAATAATGAGTTCAGTTGTGTACTTATTTCTGAGATATACAATTCGACATCTTTTTTGTTAGTTATCGCATATTGAAAATTTTGGTTATGAGGGAAATTCTTCTTTAGAATTTCGAAAGTAGTCTGAAATGGCTCCACGCTAGCAACTTTTTTTGCATTGATAATTTTTTCAAGAAAAAAGGCAAATTCCCCCGCATGCGCTCCAATATCCAAAACACTAATATCCTCGGGTAAATATTTTTTTAGGAAAATATTATCAACAATTACTCTTTGCAAGCCAACATAACCGTACTTATTGGGGAAAGTGAA
Source organism: Candidatus Dojkabacteria bacterium (assembly GCA_020429395.1). GTDB lineage: Bacteria > Patescibacteriota > Dojkabacteria > B142 > OLB20 > JAJTYI01. The sequence continues at coordinate 23,488 of JAGQLL010000012.1, forward strand.
TTCCTTCCCTAGAAATTTCCCGTGATTACTTTTGTTTACTCCAAATACCCTGAAAATAAAATACAAGTATTTCTTAATAATTAGATTGATTCTATCTAGTAAGCTAATCTCGTTTATTAACAAGAATTTAATATCTAGATTGAGGGATTCTTTTATCAAGTTCATTTATTCAAAACTCTCAATAAGTAAATAGTCTTCACAATCACAACTTAGACCTCTACATAATATTTTTTCAGTATCATAGATTGCATTTATTTTCACACTCTGACCAAGTAGGTTCCTATTTTGGAAAAGTGGATAATCGTTTCCATCTCCCGGGGTAATACTTCGAAGTAAAAGTGAACTATTACTCGATCTCAAATATGAGCCTTCAATTTTAAGATAATAACCATCTGGACACTGAGGTTTGCCCGCACCCTCTCCCGTTACTATTGTTCCTTCTGCTTCAAAACGATCTGTCTTGTATTCGAACGTTCCAATTACATTTAGAAATTCGAGGAACATTTCACTTGTCTCCGCGGTTTCGTTTGTTAAGGAATAAGTCGTGAAAATAAAGATATATTCTTCTTTCATCAGATAATTACGAATCACTACTTTGTCATCTTCGACAATTTTCTCTTTTCGCCTAATCACTTCTGCATCCTGATCGATTTTGTAGATATTCGACCACTCCACAATTACTGCTGGCAATCCAGCGTTTGCAGTAGCATTCTCAATATCTAAAGATAATACATAATCGTCTACAGTTTCATAATTATGCTGAACTGCTCTCACACCCAGGGAGCTTTCATCGTCTGCAATGAATAAAACATCATCTTCTGGTGCATCGTATTCGATTTCCCAAGATTGTTGAAAATCAAACTTATAAAGATATCCTCTATCAATATATTTAATCCATCTATTTGATGTATCAATAATAGTTGGTGTTAATCCTATAATTGAAGTTGGAGTCGGCGCTGTATCTGACTTTTCTTTTTTATCAAATAATCCTCCACCAAGTCGAGAAACAAGTAAAAATATTCCAATACACAACAATGTGAGAAGAATTACCACTGCAATTGCAAGTTTAATGAACATGGCCTTAGCTTTTTGTGCTCCTTCGTCCATAGTTTTCTAAATTAATTTCGAATATGAAATATTTATATCTACTGTTGACAATATCTGTGGGAGTGATTTAAGAACGTAACTCAAATCATCGTCTTCACCAAATTCAAAATTTGTTAAATCTCCAGGTGAAACCCACTTATACTCTGAATGTTCTGAACTGAGTTTTATCTCACCATCAGCTCTACATAAATATATATTACGATATATTGTTAAATTACCAGAAAGTTTACCCTCAAATTTTGAACTTGTTAAGGTACAAATTATTTTATGTAGTTCTAATCCAACCTCTTCTTTGATTTCTCTTGTTAATGCTTCAATCAATGTCTCATCATTATCAAGTTTTCCTCCGGGAACATCCCATTTTTCAATATAAATAAGTTCTTTATCACGTTTAATAATAAGGATTTTCCCCGCATCATTTATGATAAGTGCTTTTTGTCCGAAAATTACATTATTGAAGGTATTCATTTTTAAATGACAGTTTTGTTAAGTAATTATAGCTTATTGCGATATCTTTGTATCAACTCAATAAACTTCTTCTATATTCTTCGGAGCTCATCGCTTTTGACCAATCACTTACTTTCTCTATAAATTCTATATTATTAAGATGGTCGACTTCGTGCTGAATCACCCTAGCCAACAATCCCTCAGCTTCCAATGTGAATTCTTTTCCATTAATATTCTTTGCACAAATTTCTATTTTATTAGATCTAATTACTGGTGCAAATAACTTTGAATATGCTACGCTCCCGCAGCCTTCATATGATTCTTCCATTTCTTCTGAATAGTATATAATCTCTGGATTAATATATACTCTTAATGGATCCGGTTTTAGAGGATTTCTAAATTTAGTTTTTCTTACTTCGGTTACAAAAACACGAAAACTCCCTCCAATTTGATTTGCTGCTAATCCCACTAATTCATGAATATACAATGTATCCTTCAAATCTTTAACTAATCCTAATAATTCTGAATCACTAAAATCCTTGACTAAATTTAATTTCTGTTTGAAGTGTGGGTCACCAATTTGTTTTAAATCCTTTATTATCATTTATCTGTCTGATGACTAATTGTTATCGGCAAATCCTTCATCAAATGTTTGTCGTAGCCTAGTTTGATGAGTTCAATGTATGCTTTTTCCGTTTCTTTCGGAATTTCCTGAAATATCTGATATCCCAATTTAGGATAATTTATTATTCGCTGGATATCTCCAACCATAATGTTAATTATTAAATCCTTTTCGACAATTTTTCCAACATATTCGTCATAAGTATATGGTGCTGATGTGACAATTAACCTGGTCGAACTGTCAGGCCAGTAGTTCTTAAATGTTGCATATGCTCTTCTTTCCATTGAAGGTTTGTGGACCAAGAGCACCTTTTTGGGCAATAGATTCATGTTTTTCAATACTTCATATGAAAATAATACATTTTCACCAGAGTTACTTGATTTGGTTTCCATTATAATTGATTCTTCCGGTACTCCATTTTCAATAGCAACCTCTGCATATTTCTCTGCCTCGGAATCTTTTCCCCAATCTGTTTTCTGGATATTTTGACTATCATGGATAGATAAGTTCGTAGCATTACCACCTGAAATTAGAATTCGCGGTGCAAATTTCTCTTTGAATAATTTAGCACAATAAGCAGGAACAGAAAGATCAATTGATGTAAAACAAAAAATTATATCTGCAGATTCTAGAACTTGGTTTAAATGATGGTAATCCCACAGTTTTTTGGCGAGTAAATCGATATTATTCATAATTGATTTCTTATCTTTGATTTTAGCTTATTTTTAAAACATAAAAAAGGAGCTCCGTTAGGAGCTCCTTAAAATCGTTTTGATTTATTACTTTATTGTTATATTCTGGACTGCAGTTCCTTTTACGACTTTGTTAGCATATTCAACTCTCAGATTAAGAGTTTCGCTACATTTTCCTTTTGATTTCGCTATTTTACCCCATTTACTTGTCGCTGTGAATGATTCTCCAGAACCTTTACATACACCGCTAGAAGTTCTTTTCCAATTAATTACATTAAAATTCATTGGTCCAGAATAAGTTGATTCTAACCAAAATATCTCACCTACTTTTGCAGTGGTTGGACCAGAAATCATCACTGAAACATTCTCGACAGGAAGTATATTAACTGTATCAGTTACACTTCCAGGAACAATTACACCATCCCCAATTTCACCGCCAACGATTTGACCTTTGTATAGAGCTTCTCCGTCAACTGAAATTACACAATTACCAACTTTTTTTGTTGGAATTCTTTTGCTTGTATACCATGTATTTGTTGTTGTGGTTGACTTTTTACCACATACATTCCAATTCCATGTATAAGAATCGGCATTCATAGCATTGAAGAATTTAGCTTCTATTGATACTTTATCTCCCTTGGCTACGACTTCTGGTCTTTCTAGACTAATACTATAACCAACTGTTTTTTTATAGTTCGTATAAGCTTCGACTTTATTAATTCCAAGAAATGGAATCGTTATTAAGACCAAAGCGATAATTGCTGCTTGTATTTTTAACAATTTCATAATAAATAAATAATAAATAAATTAACTATATATATATTATATACCAGATGTTGCTTTTTGTGTTATAAAAAATTCTTTTGTATTATTAAACATATTTATATACAAATGCTAACTTTTTCATTATTCTGGTTTTTAGTTGCCATTAGCATCGCAATCTTTGAAATAGAGCTTGAAGGTAAATATGGATGGGCAGAGAAAAGTGCTACCTGGAGTCGAAAGTTTATGCCTCCGAAAGCATTCAGATTGTTTGCAGGGGCAAGAGTGCTGACTGGTTATCATATATTTTTGAATATCTTCTTGTTTCTATTTATGCACTCTCCCTTCTTCTTCGGTATGGAGTTTACAATAATTGCTGAATTAAAATTATTAGCAATTTATTTAGTATGGACAATGTTTTGGGATTTCCTTTGGTTTATTCTAAATCCTTACTACGGATGGTCTAAATTCGCACCAAAAGCTGTTTGGTGGTTTGGAGAAGAACCTTGGATTATGAATAAGTTGCCAGTCAAATACTTCGTTCAGATTGGTGTGAGTTTATCATTGATTCTTCTCGCGGTATTTCTAGGAGCAGAAAATCGAATTATAGTAGATCATTTTATTATGATTTTTTTGTTTATTCTTTTCACTGCTTTAACGCACTTTCTTATTCGCCCTTCATTTCACAAATATTATTGGGCACTCCACAAGAGAATCTAGCGTAATGTTCCACTCCATACTTGCCAAGCCAAAAGTGATTTTGCAACTAAACTAAGCGCAATATAGACAACTTCTCCGAATAAATAATTCTTCCATCTGCCGACTCTCTTATATTGAAGAATCATATTGATTGCAAAGACATTAAAGAACACGAGTAAAGATATGAAAATTCCGTATACGAAGTTCGGTACTACTGCCAGTTCATTTGTATTTTGAACAGCTCCGTAGAAATACCAAGCCATAACTACCCACGGAACTGCTCCTGCAATACACCCATATATAAAAGCAGTCCAATCAGTCTTAGCAGTGGTTTGATTATGCAATTCCATCATATATCCAAATAGAATCATCATCATATTCAAGAAAAACAATAAAATCAGACTTGGTAAATCATACATACCCACTAATATTCCAATAATTACAATCATCCACGATGAACTAAAAGCGTATTCAATCCATCTCGCATAGTTCGCGCCTTTTTTGAGATTTTCAACATATTTTGGGAAATAAACTGTCCCGATTACGAAGTGTGCAATTGCTGACATGAAAAGAAATCCAGCCACACTATAACCTAGTGGAAGATTTAAAATTACTTCTTTTTCTTGCAGTACTTGCATGGCTTTTGTATCAAATTTCAAAAACTCAGTTGTGAGTTTTGCTGTAGTATCGTTACTTACAATCACCATCAGAATACCTTGTATAAGGTGCAGAAAACCCATGACTATGTTATACGTTTTTAGTCTTCGAAATGTTTGTGGAGAATCTGTTAGTTTCATATAAAAAATAATAATGAATTATATTTGTATATTATAATATTCATGAGGGTAGGACAACACACAATCTAATAGCCTCTAAAGTGTATCAAACATAAGTCTTTCAGAATTTATTGATAGATGGCGCCCCTGATGTCTTCCCGTGGTTTAACCACTGGAACCCGTTCATACTTTTGTGCGACTGAGAGGATATACGGGACTCCAGGGTCAAGCCCTGGAGAGACAGTGGAGGTGGCCGCTACTTTTCGTTTAGGCTTTCTTTAAGTAGATTTCAAATTATGATATTTATCCAAAACACTAATTTCCCTTTTTAAGAAGTACTCTATGTCATCCATCCCCAATAACTCTTCAATCGTGAACCACTCAACTTCAGAAGTCTCTTCTAGCGGCTCAGCTTCGCCTGATTTCCAATGAGTGAAGAAGGTTAAACCAACGACAGAAGATCCATCAGACCTTTTAAAGGTATTATTGAATAATAACTCAATTTCATTTGTAATTTCTAATCCCACTTCTTCAAAAATCTCACGCTTTAATGTTTTCTGCAGAATATCTATTGTATCTTCATCATTTTCAACTTTTCCACCAGGAAGCGACCAGGCTCCTGGCATATGGAGTTCTTCCATACTCCTTCTAGCCAATAAATACCTGTCGCCTTTCTTCACCCAAGCTTTGACGGCTACTATGTGAAATTTTGCATTATCCTTTGTTTTCATCATTAGTAGTCTTCATTTTTATTATCACCTTTTTTCCAACCCCATCTCCATTTGGACGAAGGACCTTTCTTTTTAGATATGAATAACAACAATATGGTCATTGTGATAATGAGAAAGTCTTGGATAAACATATAATTAAATCTCTCAGATTCGATTTTATCAGAGAAATACACAACAATCAATGAGAGCAAAACAACATAAACAATCAAGACAAACCATCCTTCTTTACTTGAAGGCACCCATCCATAACCGTATCTTTTTCTTTTAAACCAGAATTTATTTTCGTTTTTCATTTTGAGAAGACTATTTATTATTTAATTATACTGCAAATGGTATATGTATGAATAGATGATTTAGAGAGTATACGGGACTCCGCGGTCCCTCCCTTCCGGCAGGACAAGTTAACCGCGGAGTGACGCAGAGAGTCCAAGCCCCTGAGGTCTTCCCGTGGCTTGACCACGGGATCTCGTAGGTCCTATAAGTTCATGTGAGAAGAAAAATGGGACTCCGTGCTTAAAGCACGGAGAGACGCGGGGGCAGTCAATATCCAACACCTCTCTTCTTCTCAGCTTCACGGACTTCATCCTCATTCATTCCGAAGTGGTGGGCGATTTCATGCCAGACTGTGTTTTTCACAATTTCACGCATTCTTTCTGGATCACCTTGAGTAGCATTTTGTATGGGACCTTGGAAAACCGTAATTCTATCGGGCATGGCCATTGCGTACCCTGAGCCTCTTTTCGTCAACGGAACACCTTCGTATAGACCGAACAAAGTCCATCCTGCTCGTAGATTTATTTTTCTTTGTTGCTCCATGCTTGGATATGGTGAGACAAATATGGCAACATTGTCTAATTTCTGCCTAAACTCAAGTGGGATTTGCTCTATTCCTTGTTCTACAAGTTTTTCGAATTCTGACTGATTCATGGATATTGATAACTCCCTCATTTTAACATGAGTTATATCATTGCCTTGATTTCTCTAAATTCCTATTTTTTATTTCTATCGAAGAAATATAACGTGGAGAAGAACCAAACTTGTGGGGATAGTATTAATAGCATTATATATACTGTGGTTAAAACTGTACTGGTCTGCACTTGGTCAAACTCTCTGATATCACCCATAAATACTTTAACAAAAGGAGTCGAGATAAAATATATAAGACAAAATATCACAACCATAAGAACACCAAAACCAGCCGATTCAAAAAAATTTAGAACCTTACTAGACATTTTATAAAATTTAAAAGTAAATTAAATATTACCATATAAATTAATTCTCATACGAGCCAACCTTTTTCACACTTTAATTCTCTATAGAATAAATGTAGTTAAATCACTTATCTCGAAGAGTTGAATTAGAGAGGAACGGGACCAGGCCCTGGTCTGTATAGTTTAAACTCATTGATACAACCAGGTATAGAATAATCCAACTCTTCATAAATCATTGAATTATCTATAAAATTTTCCCACTCTTCCATTAATAATTTTAATTTAGATTCATATTCTGCTTTGGTTTCGGAGGGCAATAATTGAAGGGGACAATAATATAATGTAGAGTCGTTAATTAAATTTTCTTTAGAGATTCTTATCTGGAAGTTTGCTAAGGCCCCTTCATCATTTAATCCCAGCTTTCCTAATACTTGACCAGCTTTAACCTTTTCACCTTCAGATACTTGCAAGTCCAAAACACCAGAATAATATATTTGATAAATGTCGTTATAAGATAATATTAATGTATAATTCGAACTAATCATATCGAAAGAAATATCACGTACTTCACTATCCAATGCTGCTATTACATCTGTTCCCGGTTCGAGAAAATCAAAAGAAAGAGAATAGTTATAATTATATTCTTTTACTTCTCCAAAAGAACTAATTGGTTTGCGGTCATCTTTGGGTTGTTCGAACCTGAAAGCACCAGCCATTAAAGTAGCAGGATCGAAGGCTTCGAAATCAATTGGGGCAATTCCTAAATTTGAGAGTATGGGAGGACTAGACTCAATAAATTTTTCACAATTGTTAATTATCCAATAGTATCCTTCCTCGCCTACTATGTAAGCCCCACCTATCCAATCTGCAGATATATTTTTCCCAGACACTTTCAATGTATAAGGACATGTATGATACTGCAAAGACTCGAATGCTGTTTGTGGATTCTTAATATCTTTGTTGGTGCTGTTGAAATATACGAAGAGTATGTAAAATAAACCAAATATAAATAATAAGAATAACAACTTGAGTTTAACGAAGTGTTTCATGTTATTTTTACCTAACTATATAAGAAATTAAATTAACTAATATTTCTATATTCATAAATTATGATAATTAAGTATCACTAAGATGTCTAGCGAAACAACTTGCAGTCATGGGAGTACTCTTGAAGATTATTTTTTAGAATTTTGTCTGTAGAATTATATTTCTATGAGTCTATACTCCTCCACCTGACTTTTTTCGCTACCAAATAAAAATACTCCTTCGAAGCTCTTCCCTGCGAAGAGCAAGTCTAGCCAATATTTATTATCACTAAACATATTTTCTCTGGGAATTTCATCCAGATTGAACCAGATTGGTTTTATAACTTCACTTTCTTCAGGTTTACCAGACCATTTTGTGATTAAGTAAAAATGTCCCTCCATATCCCATTGAGGATTATGTGGGTTAATATATTTCAGTTGTCCAAATTTCTGATATTTAGTAACCTTGACTCCAATTTCTTCTAATATTTCTCTTTCTAAACATTCATCTGTCGATTCTTCCCCATCTACCTTCCCCCCAATACCAGCATAAAGGTCCTTTCCCAAATCGTTTGAGACTTTCTTTCGTTTTCCAAGTAATACCTTTCCGTCTTTCACCATAAATCCCGCTACAGCTTGAACGTAGTTCAAATCTTTTTTTAAATATTCGTCTATTTTTGTCATTAAATTTTATTAATTAGTTTGATTATAAAATATTAAAATCGTAAAATATATGCACATTATGCACATTTTATCCACATATGAAAATATACTTTACCGCTTCTACTGCGGAGTTTAACAAATACAAGAAAACATACTTCGCAATAAGAGATTATTTAGTGCAAGAAAATCACACCTTAACAAGAGATTGGCTAAAACATACTGGAGAGAGGATAAAGGAGGGAGACTTGAATGTCAGCGATATTAAAAAGATTTACAATAAATGTGTATTGGCAATTAATCAGGCACAATTAGTTATTATCGAAGATACCGTCTCGAATTTTAGTACAGGTCATCAAATAACCCTAGCCCTCCAGAAACAAAAGCCTACCCTCGTTCTATGGCAAGGCAAGAAACATAGATATTTTAATCAAATGTTTATCCACGGAATTGATTCTGAACATTTAGAAATTGCTCAGTACAAACCAACAAATTTAGAGACAATCATTAATACATTTATAAATAAATATCAGGATTATAATAATAAAACTCGATTTAATTTGGTTTTAAACCAATATGAAAGGAATTATCTAGATTGGGTGCAATTCAACCGTGCGACAAGTAGGACGAAAATAATTAAAAATGCTCTAAAGGAAAAAATTGATGAGGATGATGAATATAAAAATTATTTGAGTCGAATTAATTAATATATTGAGTCGTATGTTATTCCATATTTTAAATTAGGAATCCCCACGTTTCTATATTGCGTTTACGAGAATAAGCGAGACACCGCGGTCCCTCCCATTCGGCAGAGTAAATGAACCGCGGAGAGGAATAGAAATACCGACCCCGAGGTCATCCCGTGGCTAGACCACGGGATCCCGCTAGTCCTACAAGTGCGATTGCTCAGGAATACGTGTCTCTGTGCTTAACGCACGGAGAGACAAGCAGTATCTTCCCGTTTTACTTATAAAGTGATATAGTACAATCAAATTCCATATTTAATCTATTATTGACGATAGATGAGAAAATCCTTAACAGTCCTCCTAATTTTAGTTGTCCTCCTTTCGGTCGGGGGTGTTCTAGCTCTAGCTTATTTCGGAATTATTCCAATGCCTGGGGATCTTTTCAATGTTACAAAACCAAAAGATCTAGGAGTAACATTTACCGAAGAAGACTTTAACGACTTCATGGAGAAATCCGAGTCACAAATACTTCCTTTTGAGGAAGCACCTGCAGAATTACAAACAGGACCTGGTGTGGTCTTCACCTCTCCTAAAGCGTATGACATGTCATTCACAAGTAGCGAAATTTCAGCAAGGATAAATTACTCGAAGTGGTCGTCTATGCCCGTAGAGAATGTACAAGTGAAATTCTCTGATGGTGGAATTATTGAAGTTTCAGGCAATCTTGTTTCAGGCAAATTAAAGAATTTTGCAAGTATCGCTGGATATGGCGGATACTCAGAGGAGAATGTTGACAAAGGATTAAATTGGATTGAAAAGTTGGGTGCGAATCCATCCTTTTATTTAAAAGCAAAAACAGAGATAACGAATAATGAATTAAATCTGGATACACAGTCAATAGAGATTAATCGATTAGGACTTCCAGCCGATCAAGCCAACAAGGCCTTAATTATAGCCACAGAAACTATTTTGAAGAGTGTCACTGGCCTAGATACTGAAAAATTAACAATTACTGATAATGCATACAACTTTAAGGGCAACGCACCAAGTCTAATTTACAGTAAGTAAGCATATTTATCGCATTTAGTAGTTATTTTTACTATACTTTAGTATTAATAATTAATTCTAAAATGAGAAAATATTTAATCGTCATCATTCCCTTAGTTTTCATTGGATTTTCCTTGATATTTGTGGGTTTATACTACGGTTACAGACAATTTTCAATCTCAAGGATTGATAGTTTTGATGAATGTGTCGAGTGGAAATTTCCTATTATGGATATTTATCCTCCGCAATGCATGACTCCAGACGGGAGAACTTTTGTAGACACATCAGTGCCCCCGGTTTCACCCCTACCATTACCTACAAGCGAGATTCAAGTATATAATCCACTTCCTGACCAATATATCCAAAGTCCCCTTGATATTAATGGGGAAGCACCTGGAAACTGGTTTTGGGAAGGTTCATTTAGAGTTATACTGACTGATATTGATGGTAACGAAATAAGTTCAGCTATAGTAACCACAACCGATGGTGCAGAATGGATGACAGAAGAATCCGTCCCATTTGAAGCTACATTGGAGTTTGAAAGCGAAAACTTACCTGATACTGGAATTCTTGTTTTTGAAAAAGCAAATCCATCCGCCCTTCCAATTATGGACAAAAAGGAAGAAATCCCAGTAATATTCAAAACCAAAGAAGCTAAAGATGGTTGTGTAATTGGTGGTTGTAGCGGACAAGTCTGCTCGGATGAGGATGTAATCACAGATTGCGCTTACAGAGAATATTACGTTTGTTATGCAAATGCCCAATGCGAGAGACAAATAAATGGGGAATGCGGGTGGACAATGACAAACGAACTCCAACAATGTCTCTCTGAGAAAGCAGAATAATTATTTATCTTTCGAATGCACATGGAGAATTGTCATGGCATTTTCATATTTATCCTGTACAAGCACTTTCGCACTATCATCTGTAATCCTATTAAACATCCAATCCAATTTTTCTTTCACCTTCTGATAGCCGTACTCATGAACTTTTTTTGTTACGAAATGTTCTACATTGGTTTCAAAAAAACTCATACTATCAGCATCTTTTAGTAAATTTTGATCCGAATTTCCCCCAACTTCATGTTTCGAAATTAGCATATATACTCTCTCGATCAGCCTCTCTTGTGCGCCTATACTTCTCAAAAATTCTGCTGTTATTCGTGCACCCTCTTCTTGATGATATTTCAGGTGATCTTCACCTGTGAATCCAGTCTTTTTAATTTCATTCAATGGTTTTTTGCTATTAGAACCTCTTTCAATATCGTGTGCAATTGCAGAGATCAGAAGAGCCTCATCTGCATCTGGTTTTAGGAATTTCACAAATTCAACAGTTTTCAAAAGATGTGGAATGCCTCCTTCATCACCATTCTTTGTAAACGTGTCGATTACATATTTTTCAACTTGTGGATAGTATTCGAGTTTTATCATGTCTTTTTACTTTAAGTAATAGGTACGAAAGTGGGACTACAAAGATTAATGTCATTATCCCTAAAACACTATACATCCCACCAATTTCATACCTTTCGATTACAAATCCTGAAATCCCAACCAAAGACAGGTAGACGAACCCTATAAGGAGGCTCATTACCGATATTGCAGTTGCACGCACCTTTGATTCGAACATTTTGTTTGTAATTGGAGCCAAGAATATCCACCTTCCAGTTGTTGTAAGCAAAGCAAGAGCGAAAAATGGTACTCCATACCACCCAGTCAAGAAAGTTCCAGGAAGAAATGCAATTACCATTGCTATAGGGAAAATTATCACTTTGAATCTATCGCTGAATTTTACCTTTTTCAATAAGAAAGCAAATAAAAACACATTGATTAACCTAGAACCTCCTTGTATAAATCCTCTTTCAGCATCATTGAAACCCAATCCGACTACAAAAAAAGAACCAAAGTACAAAGCATTTGTCCAAGTAATTCCTCCTACTGCAACATAGAAAAGTGTCGTGTAGGTAGTAAGTTTATCTTTAAATACCTCTTTGAAACCACGTTCTATCTGTTTAACGTAATTCTTAACTGAGAACTTCTCTGAATCAATATGTGGTTCTATATAGAAATACGAAATAATTGCACCTACAATTAAGGATATTCCATAAAAGATAAAAGGCAAATAGATATTAACTACATAAAGTAGTCCACCTAAAATAGTTGCTGTGATAAGACCCACTTGATAGATTATGTTCCCTTTAGAGAAAACTTTTTCGAAATCTCGAGAGTCCTTCTCTTTGAAGGTGTCATAAATTATTGCCTCTTCTGCTCCGGAACGGAAAGAATCGCTAATTCCCAAGAGAACACCCAAAATGATGAAGTACAAGAATGTGTCACCAAATGGTATCAATATGTAACTCAGGCCACCCAAAACAAAAGAAATTAAGATAGTTGTACGCCTTCCTAACAAATCAGCCAAAGCACCACTTGGAAGTTCAAAAAGCATTTGAACTGCAAAGGTAATACCATTTATCAATGCAATCTGAGCAGGACTAAATAATCGCAAATAAAATACAACCCAAATAGGAATGGAAAAAATTAAGGCATGAGAGAATTGTGTAAGATAAAAAACTTTTGTATTGCGCTCAATCATCAATAAACGAAATTATCGCAAATTGTCGCACTAAGAGAAGTTTTTGGCAATAAAAAAGCCCCCCACTTGGAGGGCTAATTTTTTTAATTCGGCTTTAGACTTGTTCTACATTTCTTTTGGATAATATCCTCAAAAAACTCGTGACTATGAAAGCCAACAAATAGTAGAACCCTATTGCAACCACACCTGCTGTATCAAAGAATGATCCAGACTCTGAGGGTGAAGGAAATATTCCTCTAAATGGCGCAACAAATAGATTTGTAAGGCTATAAATAAAACTTACAATTCCCTGTGGGTTCGCACCCAGCAGATAGAATAAGACTCTGAGTACTATTAAAATTACAATCAGGTGAGTAATATACCAAATAACTTGATTAAATTTTGCTAAAGCAAACTCATCCTCAGCTAAACCATTCTCTCTAACAACATGTTGTCTTTTAGTAACAGTACCTGATATTGGATCATGGGTACGGCTCGTTTCAACACGTGTATTTACTTCGTTCATTTTAATTGTTTAATAAATATATAAGTAAATGAGTTTTCCAATTATTTTTTTACTGCTTTTACGATTCCAAGAAGTATAACTGCACCTAGAACTGCTACAACAATACTGTATAAGTTAAACCCCGTTACACCTTGTCCCCCTAAGAAGCTCATTACAAGTCCTCCGATAAGTGCACCTAAAATACCTACTATGATATCTCCTACCATACCTTGGCTACCATCTGTTTTCATTATTACAGACGCAATCCAACCAGCTATAAGACCGATTACTATGAATACTATGATTCCCATAAAATAAATTTAATAAATAAATTAATGAACATATAATAACCGTGTACCATATTTATTGTATGAAGGAATCATTAAAGTTTTGTAAATTCGATTGATTTGTGAGAATGTGTTGGGTGTTGATATAATTGAGGACTTGATTGAAAAGATTTCAGAAAAAAATACTAAACGGAGAGGTGGCTGAGTGGTCGAAAGCGCTTCACTGCTAACGAAGTGTCCTTTACCGGACCGCAGGTTCGAATCCTGTCCTCTCCG
>JAGQLL010000013.1 GCA_020429395.1 Candidatus Dojkabacteria bacterium
TTATCTTGTAAAGCATTCTAATGTCTGTGTATTTCCAAGAATCTTTTGTTTTAATATTTCCAGAATTTACCTCATATTTAACTATAATCATCAATAGAGCCTCTATAATTGAAGCAGTGTGAATAATTATTGTTTTCCTAAAACTACTTAATGTAATAAGAGAATCGTCAAAATCCTTCTTCAACAACAACGTAGAAAGTACAAGTATATGATTGAAGGTAATGTTGAGGTTAGTGCGGAGAATTGGGTCTTTAATTTCAGGGAAATTATTTATCACCTTCGACCATCATATCCACTAATGAAGGGAATCCGCCCTCTCTAAGGTAATCACCTAGCTTGGTGTTTGGGTCGACGGATAATTCGATACCATAAAGCTCCTTTAACTCGGAAACTTTAGTATTTCTGGTAAGAATTATCTGGTTTTTGTCTTTTTTAACTTTTCTCATAAGAAACTATACCACAAATTTAAATATGAACATTGTGCCGTAAGGCAAATATGAGTAATTTTATAGAGAGATTCCCGTCTAGAATCAAGTTTCGTTTAAATTCCAAAAAAATCATCATTAAGATTAATATCAAAGATAAGTCATTAAAAAAATTTAATCAAAATTGCAGAAGACACTCTTCCAAATCTCTGAAACACACATACAGAGCGTATTATGGTATAATTGTATATGATTTTAAATCAATTTCGAACTAAATATTAAATGGGGGACTTAGGCTTAGATAATAATCGCTGGTTGATTCCGAGATTGGACTATTTACCTGACGTTAATCCTTGGGATATGTTTAATCGAGAACGATTGCGCGTATTTGGGGAGATAGTAGATAACTATTTTGTTCCACAATGCAATTTTCTTAGTTATGAAGATACAGAACAAGATTTAGATTATTTTGTTCAGAAATATCCATTTTTATTAGATGGACAAGGAAGCCTTCCTCAATTGCATAGGAAAGTTTACGAACTTCAATCAAATGGGGTTTCTACACTAACAATTTTTGATATTTGTATAGAATTTGACTGTCTTGATAAACTCGGCCAACAATTTCTAGAAAATCCACCACCTCATTTAGAATTAGGACTTAAAATTACAAACTCTGCAGAATATAATTTGATACAACAAGCAGTAACAAGAAATCACCTACCTCAAGTTTTAAATTTTCTAAATTCTCTAATCCCCTTAAAAGAACCTGAAGGTGAAGAATACTTAAAACATCCAACACTCTGGTTAGAGCTACTAGGGAGTTCTTCAATGTACCGACCTAATGCAGTTATTCTGGCTGCTGAAAAAGGCAGTCTAAATCATCTAACTGAAACAATCAAGTATTTGTCTACTATAGATGAAAACAGAACATTAAATTTATTCGAGAATGAATTTCAATTAGGTATGGGCGAATCAAATTTCTTACATCATCTATTAAAAGGAAAACAATTGCATTCATCATTGATTGAGATGATTCAACAAGTTTATTCATCAAGCACTTATCGTCTTAAATCATTGCTTAATCAAAAAGACTTCTATGGGAATATTCCGACTCATGCCATATTGGGTCCTTACAGAGATTTTATTATACCATTAATAGATCTCGCTTATACGGAAGATAATGAAGGTTTAAAGTTGTTGCTAGAAAAATTTGGAATCTCAAATTTAATTAGGACCAGTGCCACGAGTAATTTACTACCAGGTCTAATAACTAAAACTTATAGTGATGCAACTGAAATACTCTTAGAATACGTAACACCAGTCATCCATGACATTCTTAGAAATATTTCAATCACAGGAAACTTGGAGTCATTTGAAATATTGAAACTAGCTTATTCATCTCATCCGGGAGAATTATTTAAAACATTTATTGAATCAGAGTCAAATGCTGAACTACTAATACATGCTGCTCAAAATCATCATGTAGCATCTGCTAGGGAATACATAAAATACATATTTAAAGACCATCCAGATTTATTGCAAGAATATTTACATCGACCAGATTCAAATACTATCGCACAAGAAAATGATACATACCAAATCGCATTTTTAAGATACCTTTCCTCTCCTCATGATTTCATTCCAGCAATGGAAATTTTGGAACAAGCATATTTAACTAATGATCAAAACGGCGAGAACTCTCAAAAATTATCTGGGAAGAATATAATTCAACCTTTTTTAAAAGTAGCTTCGACTAATCCTGAAATCTTAACTTATGAAGTAATTTCTAGGTTCAAATTGATATTAGATAGAAGTAATTACACTTATCTAATTAGTAATCCAGATGTAAGAGAAGTATTAGTAAATTATGAAATAGAACATATAGTACCACGTTCAAATACATTTTTTCGAATGGGTATAGATGAACAATATTCAGGAGATATGGCACGTATTGCAGTAGAAGCATATACAGAATATTCTTATTTTAAACAAGTACTTGAATCCTACCCTACTATACTATCAAAAGTATTAGGGACTGAGCTTATAGTTAATCTTGGACCTACGGAAAACGAGGCAAGAAGTGCCTATGATAGAGAAATTTTAGACATAAGTAAGAAATTTATATTGTTATTAGAAAATCATTTTAATATCAGAGGAAACTTTTACATTATTGACGAATCTGAACAAGATCAAGACATTCAGCCAACTGAGGATCTAATATCTCGCCTATTTCCGACTAGAAAGCATCAATTTTCTGTAAACGAAAAATTAATCACAGACATTTTCGAACAACCTCCTTTAACAAGGCTTGGTTTTCTTGCAAGAAGAGCATTATTGGGGGGAGACTTCCCTGATAGGCCAGAGGACAAAGCTTTGAGAAGTATTTTCCCAGAGGATTTTACAATGTTTTACAAGCCTGATAACGACTACTTGCCTATACCAATACTCCCAGAACACTGGGCAGAACTTGCTTTAAAGTTATCTCATTGTACTCCTAATTTAGAAAATGGATCTTTCCTAGATAGCATACAAGTTATTTCTGGTATTGTAGACTCATTAAAGGAAATTGCTAAATTATCGGAAATACCACTGACCGACAGGTTATTAACTGACATTGAAAGTTTTGCAAAGTTGTTAGGTAGATATTATATCAATACAGTTTATGCAACTGATAATACAAAGATTAAATCCAAGGAAGAGGTAGATAAACACCCAATTATTATAAAAATCTTAGATCCAGATGATAACGAAGATTTGGCAGATTTTTTAAGATATCGATTTGCAGGGGATCCCATACAAGATCTCAAACTTACGGCTCAATACAAACATTTGCCATCCGAAATTGGTTTGATGGCTTACGATCCACATACAACCGTAGCCCTCTTGTATGAAAATCGTTCGGATGTAACTATTTCACTTGAAGAAGAGCATCCAATGGATAATGATTTTATGGATGAAATTTCAAAAGAAGAATTAAGATATAACATTGAACGATTAGCTTTTGGTTATGTAACAATAACTGAGGGTACATTTAGAACCTCAGAAGAGGAAGATGCTCGTCGTATAATCATCCTAGGAGACGCCGAGATGGGATCTTACCGCAGCAATGCTAATGTTGCAGAAATCTTATTAACTCTCGCACGAACTCTAAAACAAAAAACAGGTCTGGATGTGATAATTTCTACCGCGTATCACAAAATTTTTGTAAACGAAAGTACTGCAGAAAGCTCAGATATATCAATACCGCCTACAACCTCTAAAATCAAGCGCAATTCAGAAACACAAGTAACGGATAATACAGGGATACCGCTTTCAGAAGAAGTGTATTTACATCATCAAGAGGATAAAACGAAGGCACCAACGGCAGCAGAAAATTACTGGTTTATGATTAGCTGAGATTAATTATAGAATCAAAGCTTTTCTGATATAAGAATCGTTCTATAAATAATTCTTTCATTATCAAGAACTCCCCATTTCAATAAAATATTGTTTCCGAATTCAGCATTAATCTAATTAAGAAATATCTCTCCCCCTATGTTTTTAGTCTGAATCAGAGGAAAATCTCAATTCTGGAATAAAAATGGAAAATATCATGATTTCCCAAATCAGTTTGAAAAATAACACGTAAGTTAATATAATGTAATTAATCACGAGGGAGAAACGACTGTACTTTTTCGTAAAGTATGCTACGCCTCCCACTTTTTATACTCAAGCCAATTCCACCTTCTTTCTCTCTCTTTCTAAAAAAACTTTTTCATTTTGGAATCTTTTAAGTAAAGACGATTCAGATTTACGATTTGGAATAATGATTTTCAACAACTTCCTTTCTCTTTTCAAATATTGGTGTAAACAATAAAAATCTCCATCACCAGACACAATGACAGCTTGATTATAATTTTCGTATTGGATTTTTGCAGAATGCAACACCAATTCTGCGTCGACATTCCCTTTTGGTTTTCC
>JAGQLL010000014.1:0-21774 GCA_020429395.1 Candidatus Dojkabacteria bacterium
CAGGTTCGAATCCTGTCCTCTCCGTTTAGTATTTTTAATGTGTTGGCTGAGCTTGCCCCGCCAAGGCGGGGTGAAGTCGAAAGTTCATACCGCTAAGCGGTACGCTTCCCTGCCTGTCGGCAGGCAGGACTGCTAATGAAGTGTCCTTTACCGGACCGCAGCTTCCTCCGGACTAGATCCAGGGCTGTCCTTTTCGAAGTTGTTGGTGAAACGAACGCAGTGATGTTGATCCTTAGAACTTCGGGAACGGACTGGTGCTATTCCGTTTAGAATTTACAAATTTCAATCAATATGACTTCAAAACCACCTTCAAAATACTTCTTCATCGACCTTAATGTCAGCGATATGACCATCGTAAATTGGGGAGTATCGGATACAGCAACATTGACTGGAAACACAGAGGACCCTATCGTTCATAGGATATTTTTAACTGAGGGGCAGTATAATAAGTTTTTGAAAAAACTTAGGTAGGAATATACTTAAAAAATAGTTAAGAAAGTATGGATGAAGGCAAAGCTTAATCCCTATTAACCAAATGAATAAATTCACCTATCTCTTTACTATTTTGTGATAGTTCTAGTATAAGCTGTTTTAACACTTTTGGTCTTACATCGTTAGACTGAACTTCTTCAGGTAACAAGAAATTAAATCCTTGATGATCTGATTTTAAATTCTCGAAATCAATTTCATCTGTTACCTCCCCTCCGTAAACAAAGTTCATTTCATGAACTGATCTCTCACCCGTTATGAAGAAATTCTCGATTAAACCAATTAGCTCCAACTCTAAGCCATCATAATTTAGCTCTTCTTTCAATTCTCTTATTGCAGATTCTAAGGATGACTCTCCGAACTTAACTCTGCCACCAATAGCAAAATAATATCCATCATTATTTAATTCAAATAGATATCCACTTTTATACTCGATTAGAAGAAGTACACGAATATTTAGTATTAATCCATCTGATTCGAATGTTAAGTCTTTGTCTGAGTTATTCATTTAATATATTCCTGAAAATAACTATCTCTTTCCGAAAAGTATTGTAACAGTTTCGTTTAATTGCATGAATATTTTTACCTGTCTTTGTATTAAATTATCCCAAAACAAAGAATAACTGTATCTATAAAATTATTCACACTTCTATTGTTTAGCATATTGAGGTAAATCATGTGTGAAATAAGTTTTGGACTATTATTAATCTTTTCTATTAGGATATACTCTAATCAGTTATTATAAATATGTTGATTTTGATTATTGATGGATAGACCACAAATTCCGCTTGGTGCAAGAGATAATATAGGCCTCATTAATCGAGGTGAATTAGATAAGCATGGTAACCCAGTCGGAGAAATTATTAAGAATAGGGACTATACAGGACAGGTTTATCTTGGGGAACTTGATTTTGGGCAAACTGTAGTATTTGGAGAGGATGGAAATCCACAGTCACTAGAGGTTGACGGAACTATTTATGCAGTTGAAACAACACACTCTTTAAGAAACCCTTCTGTTGATTTTGGTGAGAAAAAATTTAAGTTCCCTTCTGTTAAAAATACTCTTCTAGCAATATGTGGGAAGAATCAATCTTTATCATCCCCTAATTTCTCCGCCGAAAATATTAGACTTGCACTTGCATACATTCTATATGCATCAAATTATTACTCACATGAGGAAGCAAATGAAATAGAACACCGCCTAGCTTTGGACGATACCCCACCTAGCGAGAGAGATGATACCGATAATCTTAAATTACTTGATTTTCATTACTATCAAGTAGCTCCTGTATTGACAAGTGCTATTACCGAATCACTCGGAATCAATGGATTAAATAAATTTTACGAATTGGTCGAGAAGCATAGCCCTCCCAAGACTATATCTGAGGACTCAAGTCTTTATCATGTTGATAAAAAAACAAATCGTGCTATTTGGGAAGAGACCTGGGACGATACAAAGGAATTAACTCAAAGATTTGCATCTTATCCTGATGCTGAATATTTTAAAGTTACCATACCATTAGCAGAAGGATCAACATCAATCCACTACTATCGAGTAGGAAATATTGAAAACAAAGGGAACTGGACAATGCCACTAATTGCTGCACAGTCTCTAATTGAAGGTCTTGACAACTTCAGCGATCTAGGAGTCAACGCACCAGAGAACATAATTGTGTTCGAACCTTTGGATCTTGAATTAACACCTGAAGCAAATCATTATGTTAGCCCTATTGGGACGAGTAGAAATCATTATGGCTCTCAATTAGGGAATTTTATTTATGTAAGTTCTTCAGCGAGAAACGTCCAAGCTCATGGGTCCACAGAAACCCATATGACCACAGATGATGATTTTAATTATAGAATTTTGAAACATGAAGTAACGCACATCGTACTTTCATCCATTTCGGACGGACATAATATTGGCTTGGTTGAAGGTATTACTGGAGGCAGTGAAACAGGATTTAATTTGGATGAAGCTATTGAAATATTGTCACCAACAGTCAGCTCAACAGATAATCTAATCCAACTATTTGACCAAACCTTCAGCTGCAATATAAAAACCGTTCTTTATGAGATGGAGGAAAGATTCCCAGAATTCAACGCCACACAATTTATTATCGATTTAGAAACTAGAATGAAAGACAAATTAGAAAAAACCGATAGATCTGAAAGCACTGATGTTATAGAAGCTTAGTAAACACTTCTAATTCTTCTCACCCAAACCTATTTAGCAATGATTCTGGGATCTTTAATACTCCTGTTAAAACCAGGGTAATAATCAAAACTGTGTAGAACATCCCGAAAATCAAAGTTGTTACTAATTCTTTTTTCTTTTCATTCTTTTTTTGTTTACTCGCAATCTTATTTACTCCAATATGCATTAAAAGTATCCCGATAATATTTGTTATCCAATAAGCAATTACGAAAGATGGTAAAAACAGTTTTTCATTTAACAGTCCAAAAGGTAAAGCCATTAAATAACTCAAAGGGAAATTTATAACAAGATCGTTCCACCAGGAAATCGGAGATAATACAAAACCCACGAAAGATAGAATTCCACCTGTCAGTCTTGTCTTCATAAATAATTATAACTCAAATGAGGATTTATCAATAGAGTTCGAATTATTAAAATAATAATTTCCAATGAGCTATAATAACTACATGAATTATTTTGAAATGAAGTCTAAAAGTTCAATCGCCCTACTATTAGTAAATGTTTTGGCGTTTATAATTGTCATAAATTACGCATACGGTGAAAGAAACCGAAACGAGGCAGTACTTTACACTGATTCAGATTGTAGCTTTTGTGAAGAAACTTTGGATCAAATCGAATTTAGAGAGTTCTCAACTCACATTGATCTTTCAGTGAAAAGCTTAAATGGTAATAGCTTAAATAAACGTAGTTTTGATATTAGTATAGAGAATTGCGGCATTCCAAACGAAGAAAAAGGCGTCCCTCTACTAGTTGCAGATAATAAATGCTACAAAGGAAAGACGGAAATCCTCAAAGAACTCGAGCGATTGAGTATACAAAATTAAACACTCACTTGAAGTGATTTAACAATATCATCACACTTTGACACATTTTCATCGTCTGCATCACACGTGATATCAAGAATATAGAATGTTTGAACCTCATTTCCTCTGACATAGTGTGAATACCCGCAAGGTGCTGCCAACATGTCGTCAGGACCAATACCCTCGCAATCTCGGGTTTCATCAAGGTTCTCCGTCCTCACGTATCTATATTGATGTTGAGGGGTCATTAAATAGTTATCTTTTACCCTAGCTACTGTTTCGTCACCAACCTTCATCAAACTTACAAAATCTTCATAGCTCATCGTTTCGTATGTAAAATATGCTCCGACATTTACTTGGTAACCATTACCTCGAATAGTGAACCCTGCATAGTCCTCCTCTACTACTGGGATTAACTCAGCATCTGATAGTGCTTCCCCACTAACTGTGAATGGTTGATCTTTTGTATCTGGAATAAAAACTTGGTATGAAAAATCCTGGTAAGTCACCTGTGCACTAGCGGGAGATGCTAAAGGTTCGTTCTCTAAAACAGTTGTAGCTACCGAAGGCGCAACAGTTGGCACAACAACTTCGACTTCATCATCGCCACTTAAAAAATTCATCAATATATATCCGACCAATACTGCCAATATGAGGAAGATTACTACCACCATTACAACTTTCATGGTTTGACCCTGTTTTACAGCCTCATTATAACCATCGGTTTTATCGGGATCAGCTTGAATAGGAGTTTCCATAGATGGCATTGTCTCTTCTAGCTTAGGTTCGTTTAAATTGTTTGTCATAAGAAAGTATTAATATACTTATACTGTATAATATTGATATTCATTACTCAAGGAATGCACTCATTAGTGAACAAAAATAATAAATACGCAGTGATCGGTGTCTCAAAAAACCCCGAAAAGTATGGATATCGAGTTTTTAAGGATCTACTAGGTGCTGGCTGGGAAGTTTATCCCGTAAATCCAAAAGAAGATGAAATATTGGGTCAAAAAGTCTATCCTAAGCTCTCAAATATTGATAAAAAAATTGATGTGGTCATTTTCGTAGTTCCACCACAAGTAACTTTAGAGGTTTTAAATGAGATAGAAAAACTTGATATTAAAAATGTATGGCTTCAGCCAGGAAGCGAAAGCCCCGAAGCTATCGAATATTGCAAGAAAAACGAAATCAACTGTATTCATGATGCCTGTATCATGATTGAAAGGAAGTCTGATGGATGATTTAGTAATAATCGATACAGAAACCACGGGTTTGAACTGCAAATATCATAGAGTGATAGAAGTTGCCGCAGTAAAAGTATCTGGAGGAAAAATTGTATCAGAATACAATTCATTAATTAAAATTACCGGTGATGTCCCATATCTGATTACCCAAATTACCGGCATCACCAAGGAAGATTTAAACAACGAAGGTCGTGACCCTGAAGAAGTTTTCACCGAAGTTAAAGAGTTCATTGGCAAGAGCACTTTTGTTGCGCACAACGTAAACTTCGACTATCGTTTCCTAAACGCTGAGTTTGGCCGTTACGAGATTCCTGAACTAGACAACCCAAAGCTATGTACAGTACAAGTTGCTAGGAGGTCAAATCTTCCAATAACTAACTTCCGATTAACAACAATAAAAGAATACCTCGGCATAGATATACAATCGCATAGAGCGCTAAATGATGTGATGGTGTGTTATGAACTTATGAAGCTGGTAGAAAAAAGTTAATAATGCTTCTGGATTAGTAATAGGTTTCTACAGAATTATTAATAAGCAAATTCCAAAAGTTTTGCCTGATCGCGATAAATTTCAGCAATATGAAAAAGCCTGCTCTATAATCTGTTTCAGCTAGCTCACTTAGTGACTTTTACTGTCATTCTTTGTGCAACTTGATACTTACTCCATTGCATTCGAAGCATTGCTCCGATAACTACGAAAACAACGATTTGATAGAAGAACCACCCCAAAATTGGAATTGTCTTGAAGATTTGGATAATCGCGACACCTAATGTCAAAGGAACAACATATCTTCGCTTACTACCAAAGAGTGGTAGGATTTTCCTTCCTAGAATTATACCTGCTATAGGCGTAACCACTGAAGTTGAGAGCAATGCCAATAGTACCAATACCTTTAACAGGGGCCAGCCGAATATAGAAAACGCAAGGAACACAGCGATAAATACACCAACTGGAAAGGCAATAAATCCTGTCAAAAAACTTTTTAATATTTCTTGACCGTCATTCATCTTTGTTAGGGTACTCTCTAATCGAACTGGAGCGAACTTAAATAATAGGAATCCCACAATGACAATTCCAATACATTGAAACAATGACCAAAAAGTTTTAACCCATAAATCTTCGATTAATGTGCTAGGAATCGAAGTATTATTCTTTTTAAAGATCTCGCCAAATTGCTCGTAGCCTTTTATTGATCTTTCTCCCTGAATAGTACTTTCAGAATATTTAATAATATCGGTTTTATCTGTATAAACAACCAAGTCACCCAACACCATAGAGTCCTTTAAATCGATAGCTCCAGCTGAGATTACGCTACCTTCAACAGTTCCGTCTACAATCGTATTTCCGCTCGCAGATACTATATCTCCTCCTACTGTAGTGTTTACACGAACTGTTCCCGCAAAAGCTCTAACATCATCTCCCACACTACCCTGTATGTACGCCTCACCTCCAGCAACCAACACATCTTCACTGACAGAACCGCTAATATGAATATTACCTCCCATCAAATATACATCCCTATAAACTTCGCCATTTAGATAAGTTGTACCGCTGATCACATAAACACTTTTGCCTATCATATTCTCCAAAGTCACAGTGCTACCCATCACATAGACATTACCTTCAACATCCCCCGTAACATTAACTGTTTCTCCAAAAATTATTAAATCTCCATTCACATCACCTTCGATATTAATCGCTCCTTCACCTTTCACTAGTAAATCATCGTCTACGTCATTTGTTATTGTAACTCGGCTATTTTCCTCAACACTCTCGATCTGAAGTGCTAATACTTCATTCAGAGGTATAAATAAAAACAAAAAAAGTCCTCCAACAAGAACAGTGAAAAATCTTCTCAACATCGATTTGGGATAATAATTATTTAATTAATCCTAACATATGGAGATATAAGAGTAAATAATCGCAGCTCTTCATACATAAAATCTTGGTTTGAATTGTAACAGTATTTATAAATTCGAGCGTATTAAAACTTAACATTAAGATCAATAATGATTATAATTTGTTCTAACTTATTACTCAGAAAAATGAACATCCATTCTCTTGAACAAAAGGTTTATACATTTTTTAATAATTATTCCGACTGGTTTCTAAGAATTTCTATCGCGATCGTATATATTTGGTTTGGCATACTAAAACCATTTGACTCAAGTCCTGCTGCAGATTTGGTAGCAAATTCCATATACTTCTTACCAAGAGAGCCATTCTTTATATTTTTAGGCGTCTGGGAAACAATTTTAGGGGTAATGTTCCTAATTCCAAGATTGACTAAAATTACATTTTGGATATTCATACTTCATATGGGTGGTACGTTTATACCGTTTATTACGCTAACTGATACTGTCTTCACAAAATTTCCTTATGGATTTTCCCTAGAAGGGCAATATATTGTGAAAAATATAGTGCTAATTAGTGCAGCCATCGCAATCCTGGTGAACTATCTCAGGAAAACTAATGAGTTGGATTGAAACCCTCGCTATGATAGAGTAATTAACCATGCTATTAGATAAATACAATTCCTGTGTATAAAGTCGAAATTAATCAAGTAAAAAAATCAACCCCTAAAAAACGCTTGAGAAAAAGAGTTAAGTTCATTCTCTACCCAATCCTCTTCCTCATGATGTTCGGGACCTTCTTTGCTATTGATTATCTCTTTTTCTCTGGGGCTGATTTATTCTCTAGAAATAGCATAATTCGTGTAATTTCTACTGGTACTCAATTCGTTGATAAATTTGTAGACCTGGAGTTGAAAAATGACAACAAGGTTACATCTGTTCTGATTGCCGGTGTTGATACTCGAGATATTATCTTTGAAGATGGTGAATTCAAAAGCACGAAACCAAAAGGACAAGCAGGCACAAGAAATATCGACACGATAATTCAGGTAGTATACGACCATGAAACCGAAAAACTAACTATGATAAGCATTCCGAGGGACCTAGGTGTAGACTTCAGAGGAGAATGTCTCAAATTTAGTGGGAGTATTCATTGGATTTACGATAAAACCGAGAATGCCAATTGTCCTGGGCGAGGAATTGAAGAACTAAAGGATACTGTAACCTCAGTAACCGGAATCCCCATCCAGTATCATATTTTTATTACACTTGATAGTTTCGTAGAAGCAATCGAGACTGTCGGAGAAACAAATCCAGAGACGGGAGAAGTCGGTATTTATGTTGATAACCCATCAGATGTTTGGGACGTTTACCCCTTCAACGATTATGGATGGGAAAATGTATATTTCAAAAAAGGGAAAATATTTCTAAGTAGCGAAGATGCGCTTAAATATGTTCGTGTTAGACAATTAACTTCAGATTTCGGAAGGGCGAGAAGACAACAAATCGTCATAGAGGCGGTCCTAAACAGAGCATTAACTTCAGAAACTTTGCTAGATCCGAACAAACTAACCGATCTTTATAAAATCTACCAAGAAAAAACCTTAGTTAGCGAATTAACGGTTAAAGAGATTCTTGCAGGTACTAAATTAATCGAGAAATTTGACCTTGAGAAAGTAATCAACGTAGTCTTAGATCCAGAAATCGGAGGAAGTGAAAAATATTTAAACAAACAACCTCACAACAGGCCTGGTGGTCCTTATTACATGGTTCCAACTCACTGGAAAGATTGCCCAGGAAACGAATTTTGTAGAATTCAGGAGTTGCTAAAAAGCATTATTGAGAATCCCGTTGTGTACGAAGAGAATGCAGAGGTGTTTGCTTATGGAACAGCATATTCACAGGGCAAACTTTACTTTGATTATCCTGAATTTGCAGAGTTTTCCACAACTGAACCACCTCTTCGTATCACAAATAGCAAATATCTTGTCAGTCTTTCTAAAGAATTCAAAGATCAAAACTCAATTATAATTTTAGATTTCTCAGAGGGTGAATTACCTTCAACTCGTCAATATCTTTCACAGAATCTAAGTACGAACATAATTGATGGCGAATCATACAAAAAATATAGATTAAACAAAGAAGATTTCGCCATACTACTTCCCTCTCCTAAATAGTGGACATACAAAACTCAAAAAAAATACGATTCCCAAGCCGGAAATATCAACGTTAATAAAAGTGTAAATTGAGTTATAGCTATTTAACTTGTTTTTGCTACCCTAAAAAGTGAGAATGTATTATGATAGTTAGACTATTTTGTCTGTTGTCTATCATCCAGGCTTTATAAAGTAGTGAAAACAACTTTTAACAGAAATAAATGAACAAGAAGATTCAAGTTTATTCAACAATTGCGACAAGCCTATTATATGCTTTGCTCGCTCCCTTATTATTCCCTACCCTCAATATATTCTGGATTTTATTAGGATTCATCCTTCTACTAGCTTTGATTGCAAAAAATTGGGTGGATTTAATTCTTGTGATCATGGTTGCTGGCAATGTTTTATTACATCAAACAATGTTCCCAAACCTCGATGATACGAGGCATATAGTTCAAGCAACGGCATTCACAGCATTCACATTTTTACAAATAACATTAGTTATAGGACCTTTAACTAGAATAAACAAACGTTTTGCACCTTTGTTTAGACATAGAAGACACGTTGGTGTAGCAACTTTCCTTCTGGCTTTTATTCACGCTAATTTCGTGATTGCGAAATATTATGACTTTAATCCAGAATTAATTTATTCAATAAATGCAAACTATTTTGGTAGCACAGCACTGATTGTATTGTCTGCATTAGCTTTCACTTCTACAAATTATTTCCAGACTAAACTCCCTACAAAATATTACAACTTAATTCATACTGGATTACTACTATTTTACATTGCCTACACCCTAGGAATGAGCGCACTTGGAATACTAAATCTCGAAACTCTACATTATGTAATATTTGGTGGTTTTGTAATTTTCTGGATTTTGATAGCGCCATGGAGTCTTCCCACAAAGTTGTTTTTGAGAGTTAACGCATGGAAACAACTTCATTATCTGGTTTATCTGGCCTATTTCTCGGTGATCTTCCATGCTTGGAATGGTTATTTCGTACTCCAACCATTACCAATGCAAGCCACTTTCTGGATTACAATTATCTGTGTGATTTCAGTTCACTCCTACGGCTGGTTTTTGAGGTTGAAGAAACGTAAAACACAGACATAGATATCGAATAAATTTCACTTTAGTTATAAAATATTTCAAATGATTACAACATCACTTAATTTTTCTTCGCTTGATCCAAATACGTTTAGATCTATGAGTGAAGAAAAGAAGGGAATTCTATTAGACATCCGTACACCAGCCGAATACGCAGAGCAGCATCTTCACGGTTCTATCAATTTTGACTTTTACTCAGTGGAGTTTGAAAAACAACTGGAAAATCTAGACAAAAACCACCCCTATTTTATATACTGCAGAACCGGCAGTCGCACCAAAACCGTTTTAGACATTATGAAATCAATTGGTTTCAAAGAAGTCTACGATTTAAAAGGAGGGATCATTGCTTGGGAAATTAATCTAAATAGTTAAAACAGTTATGGAGAACGGTGAGTTGATATCTAGTGCAATAGGAATAATACCTGGTGCCATTGCTACGCTTGGAATTTTCTTGGAAAAAAAACGTTTAGTAGCCATAACAATCGGAGCAACTGTACTCATTACAGGGGCAAACATAATCTCTACAATATTGACAGATAATACGGTAAACCTCACAGGCGCAATGATTGGAATTTCTATGCCAATAATCGCCGCTGGAATCAAAGGCTTTTCCGGGGAAAACTATTTTGATAGTGAATAATAACCTAGAAAACATATTTCACATGCCGACTTTACAGATTAGTTGAATTTTAATTGACTATACAATCTAAGTTTTGTTAGACTAAAAATTCTTATCGGTGAAGTCAGGTGGAAATCCTGCACAGTGCCGCTACGGTAATTCAGTGATTTACTGAGGAGTCCGAACCTGATAAGGAAACACAATCCCGAGCAGGAATATTCAAACTCTCCTTCTCAGAGAGATTTTTATTTTTTAGAACTTTTCAATGCGCGACACATTATCTAAACGACTCCCCTTATTAGTCATTTTATTACTTTCTGTAGTCACACTCACAGGTTGTACATATTTCGATAAAGCCAAAGAAGTAATCACTAACGCAGATGAGACGACAGAATCAGAAGAGGTCGAAAATGTTTCTGAAAAACTTGGGATAGAAGTTATTGATCAAAACGGAGAAAGTATCGTAGTGGAGGTAGAATTTTCTGAAGGTCAAAATCTATACGAAATCCTCAATAAAGCTATTTATGAGAACGATTCTTTAGATATGGGTTTTGAATCATTTGAGATAGATGGTGATGCCGCATTTTTTATTACTACCATAAATAGTTACAACCCTTCGGCCGATAATAAATTCTGGTCATTCAAGGTCAACGGAGAATTGAGTCAGGTTGGGATTATGCAATATTTGCCAAAACCCAATGATAAAATTTCTTTTGAATTGGACACAATTAACTAACCTTTAAAAAATTAAAATGAAAATTACAAATAACGACAAGATATTAATAATCGCTTTTATTGTCCTGGGTTTCCTCACCCGAACTATTTTTACAATTGGTCCAAATGTTGAATTCGTGACAATCGCTTCTCTTGGAGCAGGTTATTTTATGAATAATAAAAAACTTGCGTTGATTGTACCCTTAGTAATAATGGCTCTATCAGACGCTGTTATTGGCAACACTTCAATCTTTATCTTCACATGGAGCGCATTTCTTTTGACCCCTATCATCGGAATAGCACTCTCCAAGATTAATATTCAGAAATCAACCGCATACCCTGCTCTTGTTGGACTCAGTGGATCTATTTTATCTGTGATTATTTTCTTCTTGTGGACAAATTTTGGAGTTGTGGTTACGACTGCAATGTATCCAGACACAATTTCAGGTTTAATCAACAGCTATATCAACGCTCTACCTTTTCTGAAGAATCAGCTCTACGGAAATATGATCTTTGCGCCAATGATTTTCACCCTAGTTGCCTTGGCTAGAGATTTCTATGAGGATAAATTTCGAAATCTAAAAGAAGCAATTAGCTGATCAGGCTCTTACTACTTTGGTATCGGATACAAAATCATAGATTGCTCTTTTTTCGTCATCTATAAAGATCGTAATATACACAAATATGCTAATAGCCTGTACTAAAAATAATTGAGCAAGATATCTTACGAGAAGATTTGTGAAAGTAAGCTCAGAACCATCAACTTTTATGACTTTCACCTTCATAAATCCCTTGCCGAATGTTTGACCATTATTCTTAGAAGGTCGGTACACATGCCAATACACACCAATCGCTATATTCAGTACGAAAGTGATTAAAATCCACATACCCAACCATAAAAGGGATCCAACAAACCCTTCAGCTTCGACAAGAGCTGGGTCGACACTCGACTGCAGAGCCAATTGCATAACAAATGGAATTATTGCGAATATGACTGCAGGTAAAAGATAAATCGAGTTTATCATTGCAAGTAGGAGACTATCGATTATGGCAGCTAGCAGTCTTTCTTTGTACGGATATTCTTTCATGTCAGTAATTATAAAATAATGACTGATTTTAGCAGGTTATCCAAATAAAATTAACCTTCACCTTAATTTCACCATAGGAAGTTTAGAATATGTTTGTATTTAATTTGTTAATATTATTATATGATCTAATATTAAGTATACGTTTTAAGTGAAGATTTTAATTATTACTATTAAATTATGACTAAAAATAAATTATTAATATTAGGTGCAGGAGTTGTAGTATCAGCATCGACTCTCGGAGTTGTAGCAGTACCAACATTTGCCCAAGATTCTGAGACCTATCCTCCAATGGTAGAAACTCTATCAGAGAAATTCAATCTTGATAAAGCAGAAGTTCAAAATGTGTTCACCGAAGAAAGAAAATCAAGACATGAAGAAAGATTGAATGGACTTGTAGAAGATGGTAGTATCACAGAAGAACAAAAGGCTGTTATAGAGGAACATCACGAAGAAATGATGGCCAAAAGAGATTCTCTATTTTCAGAGGGTAAAACAAGAACCGAAATGCATGAATTAATGGATACAGAACGAGAAGAATTTCAGAAATGGTTAGATGACCAAGGTATTGAGATGCCAATGAAAGGACCAAGAGGTGATGGTCAAGGTCAAGGTGGAAGAGGAAACGGAATGGGAATGGGAAGACACGCACAATAAATTAAATTAGTAAACCGCCCTCTCCCGCACCCGAATAGGATGCGGGATCAAGGGCGGATTATTTATGAGACTGTTATTAATAGAAGACGAAGAAGATTTAGCGAGGCCTTTGATCAAGGCTCTTTCTGATTATGGCTTTGCTGTCGATTATTCAAACGAAGGCAAATCAGGTTTATCGAAAGCAGAAATTAATCAGTACGACTGTATACTGCTCGATCTCAACCTCCCTGGAATAGATGGTATTTCAATCTCAAATAAACTTCGTGAGCAAAATATTAATACCCCGATTTTAATGGTGACAGCAAAACATCAAATTGATGATAAATTAATTGGGTTTGAAGCTGGCGCAGACGATTATATTTCCAAGCCATTTAACTTAAAAGAGCTTACAGCCAGGATTAAAGCAGTGGTGCGAAGAACAAGCGAAAACAAAACGCATAATTTAAAATTTCTGAATTTTGAATTAATCCCAGATCGGAACATCCTGACAAACACTCGAACAAAACAAGAAATTATGCTAACCACAAAAGAGTGCTCTATGCTGGAGTATATGATCCGAAATATAAACCGCACAATTTCTGCTGAAGAGCTATTGGAACACGTATGGGATGAAGAGGCAAATCCGTTTAGTGATACAATAAAGACACATATCAAAACATTACGAAAGAAATTCGACCCACACAAGAAAATTATCAAAACAGTTCACGGTAAAGGATATATGTTAAACACTAACAAATGAAATTTCACAAAAGCATCAACTTCAAACTCACTTTCTGGTATGGTCTTGTGACCTTCATAAGCGGGATTATCATACTTTTTGTAGTAAATTTTATTTACGTTCGTTTCGTAAATCAGACTTTAGAAGATGTACTTCCCGGTCCAATCCGTCAGAGATTTCTCACCTTGGAGCATGACAATAGAGGTAACTATCGAATCCGGGATTTATTAAAGGAAATCCGTGAAAATGATGCAAAGCAAATCCAAAAAATATCCCTTTTTGTAATTACTGGAAATTTATTAATAGCTATATCAGGTGGATACATTCTAGCAAAACAAATGTTGAGACCCATAAAGAGAATTAATAAAGAAATCTCGGAAATTGAAGCAAAGAATCTCCACAGAAAAATTCCTCAAAGTGGAACAAATGATGAAATTGATGAACTTATTGGCAATTTTAATAATATGACCGACAGACTTCAAAAATCGTTTGAAGTGCAAGGGGAATTTGTGGCAAATGCATCCCATGAATTGAAAACACCAATGGCAGTGTTGATGACAAATATTGAAACTGCCTTAATGAACAAGAAAATTCCGATTGATACCAAAGAATATCTTGAAACGTCACTAGGGACATTGAGCAATATGAATTTATTACTTGAAGATTTACTCTTACTTAGTTCGCTGGAAAAGTATAAAAAAAGTTTCGAAACTATTGATTATAGTCTTTTACTCAAAAAGTTGATTAAAAGTTTGGAACTGATTTCAGAAAAGAAAAAAATTGAGGTTAAACTAATAACTCCCGAAGAGAAAATAACTATTAAAGCCAACCCTACACTACTCAACAGAGCTATTAGCAATGTGGTAGAAAATGCGATTAAATATTCTCCTGAGAAATCAGTGGTAGAGATCCAAGTTCAGGAAACTGCAACAAACCTGATAACTAATATAATCGACAATGGTCCAGGAATAGAAAAAAAATATCACAAACAAATCTTTGAAAGATTTTTCAGAATTGATGATTCTAGGTCGCGTAAAACTGGAGGAAGCGGACTTGGTTTGGCAATTTCAAAAGAAATAATAGAACTTCATAGTGGAGAAATTATGATCGAGAGCAAAAAGGAAAAAGGTACGACTTTCGTAATTACTTTGCCACTCGATACAAACTAAATCCTTCTTAATCGCAGACTATTTAACACTACAGAAATTGAGCTAAATGCCATTGCTACGCTTGCGATCACTGGTGAAAGCAGAAGACCTATGAAAGGATAAAGAAGTCCCCCCGCAATTGGAATCGCAATAATATTGTATCCAAATGCCCAAATTAAATTTTCCTTGATAATTCTGAGTGTTTTAGACGAAATCTCAAGAACTTCTAGGACCTTCTCAATCTTTCCTCCGACAATGACAATATCACCTGACTCTATGGCAATATCCGTCCCAGTACCCATTGAAATACCTACGTCTGCCAAAGTTAGTGCAGGTGCATCATTAATTCCATCACCGACCATGGCGATTATCTTGCCGTCTTCTTCATTTTTAAGTCGTTGTATTACTTCAGATTTTTCTTGAGGTAAAACATTAGCGATTACGTTTTCGATTCCCAAATTATCAGCAATCGCTTGAGCCGTTTGTTCGTTATCCCCTGAAAGCATGATCACGTTTATACCCTTAGCTTTTATTTGGCTAATTAATTTTTTCGCCTCCGGCTTCAACGCGTCCGCAAGTGCAAAATATCCTACAATTTCCTGTTCATAAGCCACAGTAACAATTGTTTTCCCTTCGTTTCTATATTTTTCAAGCTTGGCTTGGATATCCGAGTCTAAAGTGTCTTTAGAATTAATTTTAAATTTATCCATTAACTTCTCATTTCCAATAACAATTTCTTTTCCTTTTACGATTCCTGACACACCTTTTCCTTCATGATTTTTAAATGATTCAACTTTGATTTTGTCAAAATTTAACTTTTTATCATTGGCACTTTTTACAATTGCCTCAGATAATGGATGCTCTGAGTTGTTTTCCAGCACTGCAGATAATGTAATCATTGCTTCCTCATTCCATTCATCCATTCGCAAGTAATCCAGTAAATTGTTTTTACTTTTAAAATTCTCTACTAAAACAGTTTCAACCACTTCGACTTCACCTTTTGTCAGAGTACCTGTTTTATCGAACACGATAGTTTCAACCCTCGATGCAAGTTCAAATGCCTCTGCATCTTTTATCAAAATTCCTTTTGTAGCAGCTTTTCCAGTAGCAACCATAACCGCAATTGGCGTAGCCAGTCCTAACGCACAAGGACAGGCGATTATTAGGATTGTTGCAAATATATAAATGGCTAATTGAACACTAGAGATGTCTCCTAAAATTCCCAACTGCGGCGCAATCAATAACCAAAACATTGCTACCACGAGTGAAATTACAACTATCATAGGAACAAAAATTGCAGAAATTTTGTCCGCTAATTTCTGGATCGGTGCTGAACTCATCTGTGCATCCTCGACCAACTTTATTATTTGTGAAAGTAGTGTATCTTTGCCAACCTTTTCAGCACTGAACTGAAAACTTGAGGATTTATTGATGGTTGAACCAATTACATTTTGCCCAATTGATTTTTCTACTGGCATGGATTCTCCAGTCACCATAGATTCATCGATAGTACTCATGCCTTCTGTTATTACGCCATCAACTGGGATTTTTTCGCCTGGTCTTACAACAACAATATCTCCAATTAAAACTTCATTTATAGGAACTTTGACTTCTTTTCCATCACGAATTACTGAGGCATCTTTCGCTTGGATTTCCATTAATTTCTTTACAGCCTGATTTGCACTACCTTTTGCCTTTGCCTCAAGTAATCTTCCAAGCAAAACAAAAAATATTATAAACCCGACTGCTTCATAAAATGGTTCCGCCTCGATATCCGTGAATATTTGAGGGAGAAATGTCACGACTGCTGAGAACAACCACGCCACAAATGTTCCCAAGGCTATGAGTGTGTCCATATTTGCAGATTTGTTTTTCAATGCTGTCCATGCACTCTTAAAGAACTGACTTCCTCCCCAAAACAACACAAACGTGGCAAGGAAAAACTGTAACACCCAATCAAGGTTCAAAGAAATTCCGAAGTTCTCAAGGTCAACCATTCCCAAATAACTCATCATTTCGCTTTGATTGACAATCATGGTTATCATTACGAATAGAAAAGGGATATTTGCAATTCCCACGAATATTGTCTTTTTTTTCAACAATTTGTATTCATCTGCTCTAAGCATTTCTGCGTGATTGTGACCAGATTCTCTGTGTTTAGGTTTCTCAACTTCTTTCATGTGTGGGGATCTTTGCATTTCACCCGGACTTGCTAGTACAATTTCGTCATCGTTTTTTACCAATTTGTAAGTTCCGGCGCTTGCAACTGCCTTTGCAATTTCTTCAAGGCTAACTTTCTTTTCATCATAATCAACCATCATCTTGGCTGATGCAAAGTTAACATTTACTAAATTAATTCCATCAAGCTTTTTAACATTCTTTTCAATTAGGGATTTGCATGAAGCACAATGTACGCCTAAGACATCAAATGTTTTTTTCATATTAACCTTCCTTAATAATTAAATTGCAGTAATTGTCACAGGACGAACCATACCCATAGTACATGTCAATTTATAAACGCCTTTTTTTGGAGTTAATTCTACATAATTCCATCCATCTTCTAATTCCACATAGTTATCAATCAATCCTCTAGCAGCCATAAACCTTCCACAACCTTGTACTCCTTTATTGTTTACAGCTAAAATTGTCGGTTTGTCTGCTTCGATTGTCATTGATCCTTGCGGTGTATAGGAAAAATCATCTGCAATAATTACTAATTTTTGAGCATTTTCGTCAACATCGGGATTTTCTTGTATTTCCTGATCAACTTTTTCCGAGGTAGTATTATTGCTTCTAAGTTCCAAATCACTCAAGCTTTTCAGACCTAGGACATTGAGTTGACTGTTTATTGTATATATCGCGAATACGACAATTAAAATCCCTGCCGTCTTATTAAACATCGAAGTAAGTTTCGGTTTTGTATTAAATTTAACTCCAGTTAAACTAATTCCACCTAATATTGGTAAAGTTCCAAAAGCAAAAAACAACATAATCAAACCACCTTTGAAGAAACCAGACGAAGCTAATGCTGATGCTTGGGCGATCAATGTAAAGCCGCATGGAAGTAAAAAGGTCAAAGCACCCAGAATAAATGGGGCATACTTTCCAGAAAAGTTTGATTCATTTGTGACAAATTTGCTAATCACTTTAGGAGTTTTAACTTGCAGGTTTTGAACCTGCTTGACCCCAATCATTTGCAAAGCTAGAAGTAGCATAACCACAGAAACTGCAATAATAACAATTGCGAATGATGTTCCACTTCCTATAGAAACTACCTGACCAAGTAAACCCAAAAGTCCTCCAAAAACAAAATAGCCGACTAAACGACCTGTGTGGAATAAAAGGTGTGGTTGAAATTTGAGTTTATTGGTTTTATCAGTAATATATAAATCATTCCACTGCTTCGTCATTACTAGTAATAATCCTCCAACCAATGCTGCGCAACTAGATAAGCCCGCTACAATCCCAAGAACTAAGAAGGCAGGCAAAGACGAATTCGCATCTACTCCAGCATATCTTCCGATATTGGAATTATTGATTAACATTACAAGGACTAGTACAAAAATAAGTATTCCTAATATTTTTAAATATTCATAAAATTTACTTCTGTATATTTCAATCCCCGCATCCGACAATTCAATTAATTTGTGATTTTCTTTAGGAAATTGTTTGTTACTAAATGTATAACCAACTTCTTTGAAATCTTTATTTAATTTCTCGATGTCTAAAGATTTATTTTTTTCGGAAACTATTTTCACTTGCCCTTTTTCTAGTGAAGCATCGACTTGTTTTACACCTGGATATTCTTCAATAGTCTTTTCAATCAATAACTCACATGATGCGCAATGCATTCCTTCAACATAAATTGTTTTAGAATTTTGGGATTTTTTCATACTTATTTATATTCAAATAATTTTAGTAGCTCTTCTGTCGTTCGTTTTTCTTCATGGTTATGGATTTGGTTTACCACACATGTTTTCAGATGATTCTCAATTAATAATAAATCGAGATTCTTTAATGCTTTCTGAACTGCCCTGGATTGATGGACGATATCCACGCAATATTGGTCATCTTGTAGCATTTTCTCAACTGCTTTGAGATGACCTTGAATAATTTTAATCCTGTGGAGTGCTTTGTCTTTTGGTGTTGTTTTAAATCTTTTATCTTGCTTCATAGATATCCCTTGTATGGGGATATTATATTCGTAAAAAATTTTCTAGTCAACATCATTCTGTTTTTATCATTTTGAAAAAGTTAACATATCTATATAGACAGACAATCTAAGTGCATTATATGGCCCCCGTCCTATTAAAGCTATTTCCCTATCATCTTGAATACCGATCATGGGATTTAACACAATCCATTTACTTCCATCATATACGACTTTATCCCCTACTTTAAAAGGATTCATGTTCAGCTCACTATTTGGTTGAGGATTTGGGATGTCGGGCATTTAATTAAAAATATCGACCAATATCATACAACATCATTGAGACTTTACCCAATAATGTCCCCAATTCGATGGTCTGCCCCCAATTACAGAACCTTTTTTCAGCCTTTTTTCTATTATTGAGAAGTTCATACCATCAAGTAAATTTTCAAACCATTTTTCATTTAAGAACGTGAACTTTCGAACTACCCCTTCTCCCAAATCGCCATCTTTCAGTAAAACAGTCCCCTGTTCTCCCAGTTTAATGACCAAATACATGTGTCCTCTTGGTCTTAAAATGTATTTAAAACTTTTGAGTACAATTGGGATTTCAGTCTTCTCTAAATGTAATAAAGACGCCGAAGCCCAGATTACATCGAATGTATTTTCTTTGAAATACTTTTTTACTTCTTTCATATCCATTACTCTATAGCTTGGATTATTTTCGTCACTCGAAAGTGACTTCGCCTTCTTTACCATCGCTTTCGAGTAATCTATACCCACGACATCAAAACCGTTCTCACCAAATATTCTTGAGAACTGTCCGGGACCACATCCAACATCGAGTAACTTCTTTCCCGGAAATGTTTTAACTAATTTGGGGATATCTATCTCGAAATATTCTGGAGCAGTTAAATATCTATCATAGTATTTCTCTACTACTTCTTCTCTCTCATACGTTTGCTTTGTGATGTCCATAGCTTTAATTCATTGACCGGATCTCTTTTTGTGGTAAATGTATTTTTTTAGGAGTTTTTAAGATTAAGACTATTCCCGCCAACATAGAAAATGCCCCAATAAATGCAAAGGCATAAATATAGCCCCATCTATCACTTACAATTCCAAGAAATATCGGAACAATAATAAATGCGACGGAACTTATAGCATTTAACATTCCAAAAAGATGGTTTTTTTCTCGTCCCAGGCGTGATCCAAGATCGCTGAAAACTGCATTATTTAATGGATAAGCAAACGCAAACATCAAGCTTGAAAATAGTATTATCAAACCCATCATGTATACAGAACCTTGAAAAATTACCAACATCATCATAATAAAACCTCCAGAAACTAAAAATATTTGTGATAAAAGTTTTTTACGCTTTTTAATTATAAATTTAGAGAGAAGTAACGAGGCGATTAGGCAGGGAATTGCATAAAGAATCATAACTATCCAATCTGGGCCTTCTTTCCCAACTAATTGTTGACCAAATAATCCACCAAAAGTCCAATATGTTGCAAAAATACTTTGCAAAACAAACGAAACAAGTAATACTTGCCAAACTTTGCCATAGAGTAAGTCCCACATCTTAAATTCACGTAAGAGTTGATAAAGTTCCCTGCTTACACTTTTGACTTCTACTACTTCATCTGATTCCGCTTCTGGTAGCATCAAAATTAATAACACAATAGATAACAAGCTCAACACGAAAATTGGATATGCTAATCCGCCCAAAATTAATAAAGTAGAACCTAAAATTGGTGCAATCACTTCCATAATACTTATTAGAACTGCGAGCAATCCCCAATCTTTACTGAAACTATGTTCTTTATTGTTCTCAACTATATAATTTTGTTGAGAAAATGCTAGAAATTCATAGTAAACACCCCATGCTATGCTAGCTACTACAAAGAATAAGACCGTGTTGAAGACTTCTCCGAAATATGAAAGAACAGGAAATAATAGTGCAAGCAAAACACAGGCTATTAAAAGTTGTTTCCAATTTTTTCGTGATATTAAAGAGGGAAATATAAAATCACATATTAATCCTGTGACTGAAGACAGTGCCATAATTATTCCCATGGCAGTATTTGAACCCACGCTTTGTTCGACCACAATAGGGAAAACATACCCCATTGTTCCATCTGCAATGCTAATTAGAAAAAATGCTACGAAAAAGACTGGGATTTGTGTCCTTACGAACAGAATGGGGAAATTTCTTCTTGATAATGCCTTAATATACATCTAAGAATTAGTCTATAAAATATTAAAGCACTAATTCAGTGATAATGAAATATATCAAAAAGTCCGGGATTCACCCGGACTTTCAATTTATTTTAAACGAGACTTACTCAGCCTTTGGTGTCACAGGTGCATCAACTTTCCCTGGTGTACCAGATTTATCTAAAGTTTTTCTATAGAAGAAGTAGTAGTAAACACTGACAATATTTATAAATATCACTAATAATAACCACATTATTTTGTCATTATCAGATTTCCAGTTTTCTCTTTTAATTATGTCAATAATTGACAAAACCCAAATAACCATCAAAGCAAAAGAAAGTACAACTACAAAACAGGACATTCCAAAAACGAAAATAGCAGCTGCCCCGGTTAACTCCTCTCCACTTGATGTTGTTGAGTCGTATTCATATAAAAAGTCATCTTGCAATCGGATAGCGAATGCACTTATTGGTGCCACGAATGCCATTACAGCAGTCAAGGCAGAGCTTGATAGCAATTTAAATTTCTTGCTCATTATAAATATTAAAAAATAATAATTGATGTTAACTCTAGATGGCCATAATGT
>JAGQLL010000014.1:21888-32161 GCA_020429395.1 Candidatus Dojkabacteria bacterium
GCT
Organism: Candidatus Dojkabacteria bacterium; assembly: GCA_020429395.1. Classification (GTDB taxonomy): domain Bacteria; phylum Patescibacteriota; class Dojkabacteria; order B142; family OLB20; genus JAJTYI01. Next base: position 21,892 of record JAGQLL010000014.1, read on the forward strand.
GCGCTTGTGGTCTCGGTCTTTTCAAATACTACAGAATTGTCACCTTCTATCAAAGTAAATGTCGATATCTTTACCCATTTCCATCCGTCAATTACCTGACTAATATGATTATATTGACCAATTTGACTAGTATTTACAGTAACCTTTGCATTTCTAGCTCCATCGAGATGAAGACCGTCATCATTAATTTTCACCCAGAGTTCATATTGCCCCGGAGAATCTGTATCTACGGTGTAAGTTGCAGTCACCCCTCTATCGGCAAGATAGGCTTCTTCACCTCTTGCTGACTCACCGATGTATGATAGAAAAACGTCACCACCCAAAACACCATCACCTGCTTCAATTATAATACTACCTTGTTGGTCGAGTTGGATTTCTTCTGTTGGTAGAATACCTAGATCGCTATTGGTGATATCTTCCTCTTCTGTTACAGAATCTGTCTTGGTTGAATCTTTTTCCTCAATTAAATTGTTTGCAATAAATGGTGCGGATACCGCAACGATCGCAGTGGCAACCAATAACCCATAGAATGAAAAATAATTGCTCAAATCTACAAATTTCAATCTGGGGATCATAAATCCTACAAAAGCCCAAATCACCGCAACTAGAATTAACCCAACAAAACCTCCTTCATAAACCGAAAAAAACAGCGTAGTCACTACTGTTAAAATAGCAATTACTCTGCTAAAAGTGGGAATTGACTTGTACATGAGATATAATTAATTAAGATTATCGTAGATATTTCATAATACAAAGTCAATATCAATACAAAATGAGTGCTATAAAAGTTATAAAAAAAATCAAATCTGGAGATTTAACTGACAAGTGGTTTTATTCGAAACCCAATCTATTCCTCAGACAGTTACATATCTATGTAAAAGGTGATGCCCTTGTAATTATCCCAATTTGGATTTTTATCTTAGTCACTGGATTTTTCAGTTGGAAGTTTATGCTACTTGAGATCGGCGTCTTCCTTACTTTAAGAGGGTTAGGAGAGATGATTTATTGGCTTCTGCAACAATTTGGAGAAAAGAAATACCGTCCATCAACTTCACACAAGAAGTTAGGTAACAATGCAATTTACATCCTCTACCAATTGTCTGGTTTCAGAAATGCATTCATAGGGATAGTATTAGCACTATTCGTGTTGATTTATCTTTTCTAACTTCCAAAAACCCCCAAGTCTTTACTCTCCGAGATATTTAGACTTTTTTGCAGTCTTTTTCGCTGGAGACTTTTTTGTTGTAGCTTTTTTTGCTGTAGACTTTTTTGTAGTAGTTTTTGTACTTGGTTTTGATTTTTCAGGGACAATCGCAGTCTCTTGCTTCACTGCCAAAGCTGTTTCTAGAGTTTTTGGAGCACTATGCTCTAGTTGTCTTTCTAGCAAAGAGATAATTTTGTCTAATTTGCTATTTAGAGCTGACAAATCCTTTGATGAAGATGATGGAGCAGATTGATGTGCATTAAAATTCCCTCTTGAAGGTCTTTCATCGCCGTCTCTTTTGTCTCTGAAACAATCACTACAGAAAATTGGTTTACCACTTGTAGGTTGAAAAGGAACTTGGCAATTTCTTCCACAGTCATCACAAACTGCGTCAAACATTTCTTTGTTTCCATCACGATCGTTGTAGTTTCGATTACCTCTATCTCTGTCACGGAAATTTCCTCTATCTCCTCTAAAGTTTCTATTTCCACCTGAATAATTTTTTTGTCTAAAATCTGGCATTTAATTGTTTTAACTAATAAAAGTAGACTGAGTATACCTTATTTGAGGTGAAATGTATTGTGGAAATGCGATTTAGGTATATTAAAAAAATAGTCAGATACGATTTTCTACTCAGTACATGAGATAATTATCCAGCGTAAATTCAAAGATGGGAAATATTAAAGCAATAATACTAGATTTAGATCAAACATTAACGACTGACGAGACTTCGTGGCTTCAGTTTACTGAGCTTGTAGGAACAGATAAAGAAAAACATATTCAAATTTTTGATGATTATAAAGCTGGAAAACTTGTATATGCTCAAGCAAAAAAGGAATTAATTAAACTTTGGGAGACTACAGGAAAAACACAAAAAGATGACATCATGCAAGCATTTCAAAAAGTGCGCTTTCGTAAGGGGGTTGAGGATGCAGTCAAATACTTAAGCCAGAAGTACACGCTTTGTATTATCTCTGGAGCTATTGACACTTTTGTTGAAGTTGCTTCGAAAAGACTTGATATTAAGCATTTTTATGCCTCCACAAAATTCAAGTTTGATAACTCTGGGTATTTGGTAGATTTTGATTATAAACTAAGCCGAGGAGAAGAAAAACTGGATTTCTTGATGAAGTTTTGTGATAAAACAGGAATCAAACCGACTGAATGTGCTGCTATTGGAGATGGTGACTCGGATATTCCTATTTTTGGAGCAGTTGGATGCTCAATTTTATTTATTGCGAAAGAGACTTCACAAGAACTGAAAGAGGAATTCCCTATCCAACTTAGAAATTGGAGAGAAATAACAAAGATACTTTGACTTAAATTAGATTTTAATCAGATTTAATAGATTCTCGCTTGAACTGTCAGGATTATTCGGATCGTATAGAAATGTATCCCATCCCAAATTTTTGGGCTCGACTAAATGTTCTTTTGAATTATCTACGAAAAGCACTTTGTCACCCTTTTCTACACCTATCTTTTTATGAGCTAGTTTATATATTTCCCACTCTGGCTTTTGCAATTTGACAACCGAACTATCAATAATACTGTCCCAAGAAATATCTGGCACCAAATCACTTCGTTGAAATATTTTATCTAACATTCGCGGATACATATTAGTAATTAATCCAACCTTGTAGTTTTGTCTAGAGTAATCTAGAACGGGCCAAATCGATGGATTGGGGTCAAAGCGATTTACAAATTCGTCCAAAAAAGAAAAATCTTCAGATAATTCTAATCCTACATAATTGCGAAACTCATCAATCATTGAATCCACATCAAAGTCGATGCATCTTCTGAGTTTATGTTTGTTCCAAACTTCAAGAAATCTCTCCTCGTTTTCAACATTAACACCCATAGATTCAAGCATTTCTTCCCATTTGTTAGTTCCGGAGAAATCTAGTATAACTACCCCTCCGACATCGAAGAATATGTGTGTAAAATCGCTCATTACATAATTTATATAACTACTTAATTAAACTTTTCTTCATAAAATATTTCTTATTTCCACTAATTTCCCCATTACAAACAACTGAAAACCCTTTCTTTTCATAGAATTCTTTCGCTTCGGGAACAGACGACACCCACCATTCTTTGGCACCTTTTTGTCTAATATTCTCTTCCATCATCGAAAGAAGCTTAGTTCCAATTCCTTTATTTTGATATTCATTTTTAACACCGAAAAATCCAACCCAAAACGCTTCTTCTCCAGGGAACAAATCACCCATGGCCTCCTTTGCATAATTCACGTTATCCTTGTACCACCCAACTATCCCAACGACCCTATCATCATCTAGACAAATCATATGTGCATCCATATCAAAGAGGTGGTGTTCAATTTCTTCTCGAGTATCTAATTCCAGGTCTAACAGTAACTGTACTGATTCATCATAATAGTTTTGAGTGAGAATTTGGAATTTCATTTTAAAAGAAGTTTTGTAATTTTCGATTTATTAAGAATTCTTATTTTTTGTATGTTTCTAGCAAATTATCAATATCTTGAATACCTGCTAATGTCTGAAGATCTGAAAGAGTTTTATCAATTCCTTGTTCTCCTAAACTCCCCAATTGTTGATATAGTCCCCCTGCTCCAACAATTTCTATAGGGAAATAGCTCACTAATGAAGTTAATGTCCAACTATGATAAACCTTTCCAATGAGATTAAGTGTATCACCTTCGGGATCCATGTAACTAGGACCTTGAAATTCATCTAAGATGTTTTCTTTATACCAATCTACATTGCTTTGTGTGGGTCGAAACCTTCCAGTATTCTTATCATTTCTAGCCATGAATTTGAAGAACAATGCGGTATCATAAATGCTCTCTCTTAAATTACCTTCGTTTTTCTCAAGGAATTTCCCCAAAACCTTTGAGCTGGATACCGGTTGTTCTCCATTTTGTACCCTAACAGATTCGATGTACTCTTTCATTTCTGACATTTCAAAATACCCTGCCGTTTCAGTTAATTCAAAGAATTTATCGAAATCAGATATCTGGCTTTGAGAATTTAACAGATCAGGATGAGATTTAATCAATCTATTATAAAATCCACTTCCGGGAGGAAAAAAGTCTTTAAAACCACCCGTCGCGATATATTCACCTTGCAAATATGCTAGGTTAGCTTCATATGGAATCTTCGACATAAAGCTATCTTTAACTACACCTGGTTTTAAAGGAAGTCCATCAGTATCAATACTTTCATCTAGTGCATCTTCGTAATAGTCTATATCTCTATAGTCTTCACTTTTTTCATAACTTACTTTCCCTCCTTGGGCCTCAAATTCTGATATCCCTTGTCTGACAATATCAACCATGGGTCGATAATTAGGATTTTCTTCACTTGAAAACAATTCTGCCGTAGCTAAACTAGAATCAATCATAAAAGAATTTACGATGGGGTTAGTGATTACACTAGCAGCTCTATTTTGTGTTTCTCTCAGAACCAGACTGCTTAAAAAGACCAACAAAAGAACTCGTAGAATGTCTTTCCTGAAAGGATTTTGTCTTTTTTCCGGAGCAGAATTATTATCAATCATTTTATTGACACTGAATACAAGCTACTTACATATTAACAAATACTTCATATTTTATAACTTCTTCTTAAAGAAGTAAGAACTTTTGTCAAAACCTAAACCTTTATAGAAATCATGCGCTTCTGTTCTGCGAATATTCGAATGTAATTCTATACGGTAACAATTTTTAGTTTTTGCATATTCAAAGGCTTTTTTAATCAGTTGTTTCCCAATTCCTTTCCCTCTATGATCTTTGTGCACTATTAACTCGTCGATGGTAGCTGTTAAAATGTAGTGCCAATCATGGTTTATTCTTACGGAACAGACTCCCAGTCCTTCATCTTCAACTTTTGCAATTAAATATTCTTTTCGCTTTGTATTTAGATCATTTTCAAATATTTCTTTTAGTTTTGCTTCATCAAACATATCCCACTTTTCCCAGAGTTGTTTGTACAATGCCAGTATTGATTTAAAATCATTTTTTGTTGCGATAGTGATCATTTAATAATATGAGATTATAAATAAAAAGAATTGCACCCCTCAATTTAAACAGTTCTAGGAAGCTTCAGCGAAGTAGTAACAAGATAGTTCTACGAAGCTTTAGCGAAGTAGAAATAATACAGTTCTACGAAGCTTCAGCGAAGTAGAACGGAACAGCGCCAGGCCGTTCCCGACAACTGTATGGTTCATCATCACTTTGTTCGATTCACCAACAGTTTCGGAAGGGGTGGGATTTGAACCCACGATCAGGTTTCCCCGATACCGCTTTTCGAGAGCGGGGCACTAGACCACTATGCGACCCTTCCATCATTTTTCTCTTTCTCTGTGAGAGTGGGATAATTATACATCAACCTATTTATTATATCTTCATTAACAAACCACACCAAGAAGAGTTATAATCGACGATGTAAATCATAAATTATGAAAATTAAAAAAGAAGTTTACCCAATTTTATTACTTAACTTTGTAAATGCGCTTGGTTTTTCGGTCATTCTACCGGTTTTACCTTTTATCATCCAAAAGTTTAACGAAACTCCATTGACGTATGGATTTCTAGTCTCGGCATATGCATTCTTTCAATTTATCGGCGCTCCCATTCTTGGGAGTTTAAGTGATAAGTATGGAAGACGACCATTACTTCTTGTGAGTCAAGCTGGAACACTTATCAGTTGGGTAATTTTTGGCCTCTCTTATTTTTTGCCTGATAAAACCATACTTTTCACATCATTGCCAATTTTAGTAATTGGATTCTCAAGAATCGTAGATGGTATTACAGGAGGAAATATTTCGGTCGCAAATGCTTATTTAGCAGATATTACAGAACCAAAAGAGCGAACAAAAATATATGGGATTTCTGGTGCTATTTTTGGACTAGCCTTTATAATTGGACCAGTTGTAGGAGGTTTCGCGGCTTCAAGCAGTATTAGCTATCTTGGAACTGCTATTCTAGCTTTCTTTATCTCTCTTGTCACATTATTACTGATCATATTCAACGTTCCCGAATCGCTAAAAGAATTTGATAAAGAGCTAGAGATAAAATTACTAAAAGAAATTAATATTTTTAAAAAGATTGGGTCACTTAAAAGTAGAAAACTTAGTAATCTATTTTTAAGAAGAATTTTCTTCACAGTCAGTTTCAGTAGTTACACAACTTTATTAACCCTGTATGTCCAAAACAGATATGGGCTTGAAGTTACTCAAGTTGGATTCGTATTTCTCGTAATCGGACTTTTCTTATTCATTAATCAAGGCTTTTTCTCTAAGAGATTTGCCGAAAAGTTTGGTGAAGAGAAAACATATTTAATAGGACAAGTATTATATTTTATCGGTCTCATAATTTTGTTGTTTGCAAGTAACATTTATGTATTTTTCATTATTTCGTATGTGATTAACCTAGGAGTATCATTAAGTATTCCTACATTTAAGACTATCATCACATCAGCAGTTGATGGAAAAAAGCAAGGTTTAATAAACGGAATTGATGAGTCACTCTTCTCAATAAGCTCTGCTTTTGCACCCATTTTGGCGGGAATGCTTTACACCTTTGTAGGTTACAAGATAACGATAATAATTGCGCTAATTTTAGCATCGCAGTTTGTAGTCGCTTATCTACAATCAAGAAAAACCCTGAATGCTTAATTACTCTTCGTCAGGAAGACTAATCTCGAGAGGTTCGTTGTAGCTGTAGAAATACAATTTCATTTCAGAGTATACATGAGGCACTTTTGCCTCCAAGATATTTCCCTCACTGTCAATTATCATTTCGATCGACAATTTGTCATAGATCACATCAGCATAGACTTTGAATATGTTAGAAAGAGCGTTATTTGTTTGTTTCCTATAATAATTTATTTCAACAAATTTTACGGGTTGATCATCTGGATTGTATACACCATCAACTATATTTACATCAATATCAAAACCAGAATTATCTCTGTTTAATACGTCAAGAACGAAAGCACTTACCTCTGTAAGATCTGCCATTGACGAGAAACTCTCTGGTTCCACCTCTTGTTTCTCTCCTTCCGTATATTTATAGGTCTTTTCATCTTTTCTAACAAAACCTGTAAATAGTTCGCAAGTCGAACCCTCCTCATTGCCTAGACAAATTTCAACATTATCTGAATTGCTATACCAAAACTCGTCATTTATATTATCTATCCTGTAATGTTCGTCAAAATATGCAATCTCATCACCATCACTTCCTTTTGCGCTGTATTCCACATATTCCAAATCGTCCCATTTAGCGATCCCCTCTTCCATCAGAATTTTTGCTGCCTCATATTGTTCAGTTAGCGCGTCATTTCTTACATCTTCAATTGCGGTATTTTGATCCCAAATAACCGATTCATTCTCTGAGTAATAAAAATCCATGTAAAAAACTAATCCCAATGTATAGAGGATAGAGAGCACCAAAAAGAATGTAATTCTAATAGGTCTATGAACCCTTCTATCTGGCTTATTTTGTATACTATCGTCAAAAGGAATATGTTTTGATGGATCCATCTCTCTCATTTTGGGGCATTTTAAAATTTAGAATTAAATAAGTGGGACAAAAACAAACCCTGGATACTCTTTAGTATTAATCTTTTCATCGGATGTCTTTTCTAATTTTACAATATTTTCACCTACGGGAATAACCATTACTCCACCTGGTTTCAACTGAACCACAAGTTCATCAGGCATTTCTAATGCAGAAGCACTTACTAGGATTCTATCAAACATTTCACCTTTCTTACCGAGTTCATTCCTGACAGCTTGTTCTATTTTCGCATTTAGGTGTTTGAATTTTTCAATATTTTCCCTACCTAATTCCACCAGAAGAGGTACTATTTCAGTACCTGTAACCTCACCTTTATCTCCTACGAGTTCAGCTAATAGAGCAGTCGTCCATCCAGAACCTGAACCAACATCCAAGACTTTGTTTCCCTTTTTTGGTTTTAATAGTTCCAACATAAAGGCAACTGTGTATGGTTGGGAAATGGTTTGACCACTTAGTGTAGGTAATGGGGAATCATCGTAAGCATGACCATATTGTTCGGTTTTTAGAAATTTCTTTCTGTCAATATTTAGAAACGCGTCAATAATTTCAGGGGATTTTAATACACCTTGTTTTTTTAGGTCTTCGACCATTTCTTTGTTGGTTGAAGGCATTATGATATTGATGAAAAATTATTCCGAATAAAACAAATTTTACTCAGGCATATTTGTATCTTCTGTATCGTCAGTAACTATTTCTTCAGATTCTGTTTCCTCGTAATAATATGTTTCTTGCTCTGTCTCTTCTTTTTCGCCTCGAAGGAAATTCTCGATATTCCTAAATCTCTCAATTCTTAATGTTTCTTCAACTCCACGTGCATCCTGATAAACTGCTAACAGAATAAAAAGCAGTGTCAATATCCCAGCCACGACTGCAAAAAGCACAATCATAGGTAAATAGTCCCATTCAAGTTCTTTGTATGTTAATTTCCTTCTATTTGCATAAGCTTGTTTAATTTTTTTAACAGGCATGATTAGTCATTAAAACTTAATAGTAAAATATACTACAAAATCATCAGCAGTAAAAGTTTCCCATTAAGATATGCGACTATTTGTGCTAAAATCGCTATAAATTATCAATAATTACATGTCCCCAATAATATACGGTTTGTTCGGAATGGTTGGTATCGGAGTGCTAAACATCCTTGTTTCTCTACTCAACAGGAATAATGATTCATTTAAGATTGGCTTTCTAATTCAATTCGGTAATGCACTCGCAACATTAGCTTTGTTCCCCTTTTTATACAAAGAAAATCCTGGAAGTAAGGTCTTTTTCTCTCTGATTCTAGCTGGAATTACTGGCGCTTTAGCCTTTGTATTTATAAACAAGGCATTCAAAGAAGGGAAAGCCAGTATCAACTCTCCTATTATCAGTACTTGGGGTATGATTACTGCCATCTTCGGATTTATTCTTTTAAATGAAGATTTCTATCTCTCAAAAGGGATCAGTATTTTGTTAATAGTTTTGGGAATATTTCTTTCTTCAATTGACATCAAAACGTTATTAAATACCAAGAGTATCAAATTGATAGCAGGGGTAAAATGGTCTGTTCTTGCAGCGTTAAATCTAGGAATTTCATTTTTTACAATTACCTATTTTGCAGCTGATAATCACTGGTATACGGTTAGTTTATTCACAAGGTTCTGGACAATTGTCACATATCTATTTCTTGCTGCAACTACACACAAACCAGTCTTTTCATATTTTAAAAGCCTTCCAGTATTACTCTTCCTCGCAATTTTTGTTGACGTAGTTTCATTTTTAATGATGAGCATTGGATATACAACAGCAGAGCCAGGAGTTGTATCTGTGATAACAAGTGCTTCACCTGCATTGACCATAGTATTATCTTTCCTAATACTGAAAGAAAAAATAACCAAGCAACAATTATTTGGAGTAATTGTTGTAATTGCGGGTATAATTTTATTAGCATTAAATTAAAACTATACTTATGAAAATAAAAGTATCCAAGCTAAGGGACCAAGTTTCTCAAGCCTTGCTCAAGGCAGGTTATAACAGTGACGATGCCGAAATGATTACAAATGTTGTAATGTTCGGCCAGATGTCTGGGAAACTGAGTCATGGAATTGTTAGACTCTTTAAAGGTGACCTGAATCTACTAGAAAATATAGGGGACAGTCCTTATGAAATAGTTGAGAAAACACAGAACTCTGCACAGGTAATCGCACATCATCAACCGGGTATTCTAATCGGACATCTTGCGATGAATAAAGCAATTGAACTGGCTAAAAATAATAAAATCGGTTTAGTTAGTTCAATAGGTACACAATCAACTTCTGGTTGTCTAACCTACTATCTCGAACAAATCGCTAATAATAATCTAATTGGGATAGTAATGTCACAGTCTGCACCGTTTATTGCTCCTTTTAACAGCAAAGAAGCGCTTTTTGGCACTAATCCAATGGGATATGGTTTCCCAACAAATAATAAGCCACTACTTTTTGATATGGCGACGTCTGCAATAACATACGGCGATGTTTTAATCGCTTCTA
>JAGQLL010000015.1 GCA_020429395.1 Candidatus Dojkabacteria bacterium
CCTTCCATTTTGACCATAATCTCGTCTCCAATTTTCACATTCTTTAATTCAGAGAATGCTGCTGTTGGATCTTTTGTTCTTTCGTAATAATTTCCCGATGCACTATGTCCGTATATGACTGTATTGTTTTTCATATCTGAAACTGGCAAGCCAGTTCCATTAAAGTGCGCAAGACCACCCTCTAGGTAACTATCATAAATTTCCTCTACTCCACTTTCAACATTGGCAATTACCTGAACATCTTTTATGCCAAGAGAGGCGATTGATAATTGAAATTTACCCTTATATTTATTACTTATTGGATCGGCCAATAATTGGTTAGTAGCATATGCTTCGTCTTTTAATTCTTTAAAATATTCTGCTCCCGGATTTGAAATGTACTCTGCTCTTGATACATAATTTTCTGATGCAAGCGCAACATTCGTAGTGTCGTAATAATCAACTTTGAGTTTTAAGTATTCTTTAAAATCAGGGAAGAACTGTTGATAGATCATTGAAAACCCAGCCAGGATTAAAAAGACCGGAATTAATGCTCCTATAAATTTGGAGTTAATGAGAAATTCTTGGGTATTTCCTACAACAGAAAAAACAAGATCCCCTAAAGTAGTTTTCTTTTTTGGGAAAGTATCATAATAATAGATGTTCGCCGAGGCATCGGTGCCTACAGAGCGTACGGGGGCTTTAACGTACGAATACAGAGCCATATTCAGTAAAAAATAGTTAGTGCAAATAGTTACCTAACGAAGAGTGCAAGTCCGCATTAGGTCGTAGAAATATAATACAATTTCCATAAACAAATCTCAACAGATAAATGCATTTTATGATAGAATGGTAGCAGTTCGTAACTCATAATCATCTTCTATGGCTATTAATCAAAAAATCAAAAAGGACGTTAAAACTCTTGTCGTCAAAGGAAAAGAACAAGGTTACCTTACACAAGACGAGGTTCTAGATGCATTTCCAGACGTAGAAGAAGATATGAACCTTTTGGAGTACATTATCTCTACCCTTCAGGAAGAAGAGGTAGAAATTATTGAACCGCTAGCAGATCTTCCGGAAGAGATCGTAACCATTGTACCAAGTGCGAAGGGGATGACTTTCGAACAAAAAATCAAAATTCTAAAGAAAATACGATCTCATGTTACAACTGATCCTATCAGAGCATATCTTCATGAAATAGGAAGGATTCCACTACTAAATGCAGAAGAAGAGGTTATATTAGCGAAGAGAATTGAAAAAGGTGATCAAGAAGCCAAAGATTTATTGACTACTGCTAATCTTAGACTGGTTGTATCCATTGCAAAGAAATATGCAAAAAGAGGTCTAGACCTACTCGATCTGATCCAAGAAGGGAACATTGGTCTTATAAGAGCAGTTGAGAAGTTCGAATACAGGAAAGGTTTCAAGTTCTCTACATACGCGACATGGTGGATTAGACAAGCAATCACCAGAGCAATTGCAGACCAAGCGAGAACCATTCGTGTTCCTGTTCACATGATTGAAACTATAAATAAACTTAGCAAAGTTTCTAGTCAATTAGCAGCAAAGCTTGGGCGCAGACCAACTATCAAAGAAATCGCTGACGAAATGGATATTGATGTAACGAAAGTAAACGAAATCATACGAATAGCTCAAAGGCCAGCATCTCTTGAATCTCCAATTGGCGAAGAAAAAGATTCCAAATTAGGTGATATTATTCCTGACGAGTTTTCTGCATCCCCTACTGAGATTGCAACTTGGGCTTCATTGAAAAAACAGATTAACGAAATCCTCAGTGGTTTAACTGACAGAGAGCGCAAAGTACTAGAACTAAGATTTGGATTGAAAGACGGAGTATCTAGAACCCTAGAAGAAGTCGGTCATGAATTTAAAGTAACTAGAGAACGTATCAGACAAATTGAGGCAAAGGCATTAAAAAGACTTAAAAGTGAAGAAATCGCACAAGCACTCAAAGATTATCTCAGATAATTCATATACGGATCCAAAAATTCTCAAAAGAAGATTACGCCGATCATTGCTGGATATCCGCACGAACATTCCAAATAAAAAGGTAAAGTCAGAATTAATTGTTAAAAAGCTACTTAGTATAGAAGAGGTGACCTCTGCCAAAACTATTTTAGTTTACTACCCCACCAAGTCTGAAGTCGATATTTCCGAAACTTTTAAAATCTTAGAAGAACAAGGAAAAACAATTTTCTTACCAAAAGTTGAAGATTATAAAATTGCGAATTTCTCTCAAAAAACATATCTTTCAGCGGGAAAAAATGGAATTTTAGAACCAAAAGGAAGGGTAACTATAAATCCCAGAAATATTGATGTTGCTATCATCCCCGGAATAGGTTTTGATTCTGCTGGAAACAGAATTGGACATGGAGGTGGTTGGTACGACAGAATCATAGAAGAGATTAATTTTAAATATATAATTGGTGTTTGTTTTGATTCACAAATATTGCCAATAGCCCCAAATGAGCCACACGATAAATCCGTTCATTTAATAATTACCGAAAAACAGATCATTAATACCAGATATTAGTCAGTTTTACTTATTTTTTTCTTTAGAACTCGTTATAATAAAATATATTTGTACCCATTGATGAGGAAATTATTTAACGCATTAGCAATTGTGATTTTATTATCACAATTTAATCTAATTGCGAACGCACAAGAAATTGAGCCTACCGCTACACCCGCACCAGAAGAAATAGTCAACAAAGAAGTACGCTCTACTCCTGCAGACATCCTGGTTTCCGGAGCAAACAAATCAAATCAACTTTCTGGCGAAATCATTGCAGATCTTACAGAAATTCCACAAAGTGCAGAAATTCTAGACGTCGAGTTAACTTTCGATCAAACCGGAACCAGCGAAGGTATTCTAAAACTATTAAACAAACGCTCTTTCAGTATAATTGATAGCATTTCTTTGGGAAGAGAGGGTGTAAAATCAACAACTCGCATAGATACCACTGTAAAAGAATGGATCACTAGCCCAGAAAAGAATTTCGGCTTAGTTTTTCAAACAAGTGAACTTGGCGCCGATAACGAAGTAAATTTTAGTAATATTACATTTAAAATTGAATATTATCTCCCCGATAGGACAACCCCAGAAATTACTAAATTAGAAATAAAAACAATTGATGCATTCACAGTAAAAGTAACCTGGGAAACAAACGAGCCAGTACTAGTAACGGCTAAATTCGGAAAAACTTCGAATTACGATAAAGAAGTTACTGGCGAAGTAGAATATAAAGACACTGGTGTTGTGCTCCTAACCGGATTAAGCGAGAATATCACTTATCATATGAAGTTTTTTGCGAAAGATTCAAGCGGAAACACCACCGAAACAGGCAATACAATCTTTACTACGAATTCCGGAACTACAAGTGGCACAACTGAAAACGAAAGTGTTCTTGCACCTCGATTGCTCAATTATGAACTTATTCCAGATAGAAACCACTACAATGTAGAGCTCGCTTGGTCGAAAAGCGAGTCTACAAATATCACTGGTTATGTACTTTTTAGAAATATTGGTGATGGAGAATATTCTGAATATTCCCGCTTTGATAGTGTGGTTACGAGATACACCGATACAAAATTAGAATCGGATACTACATATAGTTACTATGTAATAGCATATTCGGGAACCGTACAATCAAGTCGTTCTCCAGTCGTACAGGTAAAAGTCCCTGTAAGTGCAAACATATTAGGAATTGATAGTATGTTTGAAAGAGGAAATTCAAACTTAGCAGTATTCTTTATTTTATCGGGATTCGCCATACTATCAGGAGTAAGCTATTTTATGTGGAAAAAAGTAAAACTCAATATGGCCTATAACGAAAAAATTAATCGTCACTCTAGGCTACATAATGTACTTCATGATCCGGATTATTATATAAATGGCTACGAAGATTCAGTAATCGAAAAGGTTAGTGACTAGTCATTGGCGAACTTTGGGTTTTGATATACGCCCAATCTATGGTAAAATTCCTATGTTGTTTAGAAAATTATGAAAAGGACATATCAACCAAGTAAAATCAAAAGAATCAGAAAGTTCGGTTTTCGAGCTAGAATGGCTACAAAAGGTGGCAAAAACGTCTTGAAAAGCCGCAGAGCAAAAGGTAGACACGCACTCACCGCTTCAAATGAAATTATTGCAGACAAAACAAAACGTTTTTCACGCAGTAGATAATTAAATGCTCAAGAAACTCCAAAGAGTAAGACTGGAATCAGACTACAGATATATCCTAAACCGTGGGAAAAAATCTTACGCTCCATTTTTCTTAATGTCTAAAGCGCCTCAACGTGATAACAGCTTAGATTCTACCCGATTTGGTTTTATAACTAGTAAAAAAGTAGGAAAAGCACATATTAGGAATAAGTTACGTCGACAATTTCGAGAAATAATACGGAAAGAGATTGATAATGTAAAACCAGGTTTTGATGTTGTGATAGTAGTATCACCAAAAGCCATTAACTCTAAATTTCCAGAGATACAAAAAGAGCTGTTAAAACAGCTCCGTTTGAATAATCTATTGGAATAATCCTTACCAAGTCAAATGACCAAATGCTTTGTTTGCTTCTGCCATCTTATGAGTATCTTCTCTCTTTTTGTATGCATTACCTTGTTTGTTAATAGCTGACAATGATTCGTTATACAATGCTTCTGCAATCGGTTTAGAACCCCTAGAATCTCTAGCAGCACCAACCAACCATCTCAATGCCAGATCAACTTGTCTTTTTTCTGAGACAGGAACAGGAACTTGGTAGTTCGCCCCTCCGACTCTTCTTGATCTAACCTCAACTTTTGGTCTGAGATTTTCCATAACCTTATCAAAGGCTGCTTTTGGTTCTAATTTCGTTTCTTTTGAAAGTTTGTCTAACATATCATAAACGATCTTTCTAGAGACGTCTTTCTTGCCATCAACCATAACGTAGTTAATCAATTTACCGAATACCTCACTTCCGTATACAGCGTCCGGGGCAATTTTTCTAACTCTTATACTTTTTCCTCTCATTTTATAAATTCAATAAATTATTTAGGTTTTTTAGCTCCATATAATGACCTGGATGTTTTGCGTCCTTCTACACCAGCAGCATCATATCGACCACGAACTATCTGATACTTAACACCAGGTAAATCGGGTCTTCTTCCAGCCCTTACAAGCACTACAGAGTGCTCCTGAAGGTTGTGTCCTTCTCCTGGGATGTACGCTGTGATTTCCTGTTTATTAGAAAGTCTGACCCTGGCTACTTTACGCAAAGCAGAGTTAGGTTTTCTAGGTGTTCTTGTGAACACAGCTATACATACTCCCCTTCGAAGTGGATTTGATCTTTTTGTAAATTTGTTTTGAATGCTGTTGTAGTTAAACTGCAATTGCTTGTATTTAGTTGTTTCGCTAAAGTTTAGACCTTTGTAGCGAACCGTACCTCGCTTCTTTGATCTACCTTTTCTAACTAATTGTGATACTCTTGCCATAATTAAATTTACTTTTTTAAATTATTCAAAATTATTAACGGACTTCGTCTCCTAATGGAACAGTCCTGCCGATTATAACATTTTCTTTCAATCCTCTCAAATAGTCGACCTTCCCAATCAAACCTGCTTCGCTTAATACCCTGACCTGTTGCTCGAATGAAGCAGCGGATAGGAAGCTATCAGTTTTGATAGCAGCAAAGGTAATTCCAAGTAATTGTCGTTTGCTCTTAACCGTTCTCTTGCCTTCGGTTTTCAACTGTTCATTTAATTGTCTCAACTCGATATGATCAGCATAGTCACCTGGTAGATATTCAGAGTCACCAGCATCAGTCACTCTTGAGAATCGTGATACCTGTCTGACCACTACTTCAACGTGCTTATCGTCGATACCGATACCCTGAATACCGTATGTCTCTTGAACATTATCTATAAGGTATTGCTGAGCTTGTTTGATATCGTCAATTTTCATAATCTCTTTAGGATCTTGAGATCCACTTGTAAGAGGTGTTCCTTTAATAACATTATCACCGTCTTCTACATTTATGATTGCATCTTCGTCAACTTCATATTCGACCACGAATTCTTTGTCAATTATGAAGATAATCTTGTCTGCATCTTTTGTAGCCTTGCCTTCCATTTCTGCGGTTACTTTTTCACCATTTTTCTTTACATAGATGACTTCTCCTTCTTTGAACTTCTTAGTTCTTTTCATTTCTGTAGTATCCCCTTCTTCCAATTCGTAAACTTTTTGCATTTGTTTTCTGTTAGAAACTCGGATTTTATCTACTTTTTCGGTTTTATCCTTGAAAATAAACTCTACTTTTCCGTCAATTTCTGCCAAAACTGCCTTTCTTTTTGGTGTACGTACCTCAAAAAGTTCTTCTACTCTTGGAAGACCTTGTGTAATATCAGTACCTGCTCTACCTGCAAGATGCTTCGTGTTTAGAGTAAGCTGTGTAGCAGCCTCTCCCATGGATTGAGCGGCTATGATACCCACTGCAATACCTAGGTTTACTACTTTTCTTGTACCAAGATCGTAACCATAACATTTCTGACATACACCATGTTTTGTTTCGCAAGTCAAAACTGAACGCACCTGAACTTCTTTCAAGTCTGTCTTTTCAATAAGTTCCGCTTTTTTCTGTGTAATTTCTTCGTCTTTCTTCGCGATAATTTCGCCAGTCTTTGGGTCTGCAATATTTTCTCCTGCAAATCGACCGGTAATTCTTTCATCAAATCCTAATCTCCTGGTATTTTCTCTAACAATTGTAAAACTGTTCTGGGTTCCGCAATCTTCTTCTTTAATAATCACATCTTGGGCAACGTCAACCAATCTTCTAGTCAAATAGCCTGATTCCGCTGTTCTAAGAGCAGTGTCAGCTAGACCTTTTCTGGTTCCTCTTGCAGCTACAAAATATTCTAAGTTTGACAACCCTTGCTTGTAGTTCGACCTTAGAGGCAATTCTACAATATTACCAAGGGGATCTAGAATCAAACCTCGAATTCCAGAAATTTGTCTAAGAGGATTTTGTACTGGAAGTGCACCTGATTCCTGAAGAATTACCAAGTTATTATTTGGATCTTCTGCATATTTATTCCAAGTAATTTCGGCTACTTTTTCTACCAAGTCCATCCACATTTGTTCTGAAAGTCTTCTCTTTTCTGGCAGAGTCAAAAGGCCAAGATTATAATCATTATTTAATTGATTATCTTTGTCTTCCACTTCATTTAGAAGCACGTCTTTTTGATCATCAATAACTAATTCATCTGTACCAACTGAAACACCAGATTTGGTAGCATATTTAAATCCTAATCCTTCGATTGAGTCCAACACTTGTGTAGCTGTTTTTCTACCGTATTTCTCTAATACTTTTGCAGAAATTTTTGCTACATCTTTTTTGTTTAATTGTTGGTTAACATATCCATAACCTTCTGGGAGAATATCATTCAATAATAGTCTTCCAACAGTGGTTTCAACAATTTCGTTACCTATCAACACCTTGATTTTATCTCTAAGGTGTAGTTGACCATTTTCATATATCCCAACAGCCTCGTTTTCAGAAGCAAAATATTTCACTTCTTTGTTGTCATTTACTCCGGTTAAGTAGTAAATTCCCAATGCCATGTCTTTTTCTACATTTACTACTGGCTGTCCATCTGCGCTTAACAGAAGGTTGCTTTCAGCAAACATCTTTTCTATTGCCTCATCTATGGCTTTCTTTGATAAAGGAACATGAACTGCCATTTGGTCTCCATCAAAGTCAGCATTGAACCCTTTACATACCATAGGATGCAATCTGATTGCATCTCCTTCTGTTAGAACAGGAAAGAAAGCTTGAATACCTTGTTTGTGAAGAGTTGGAGCTCTATTCAATAGAACTGGTCTGTTTTGAATAACTCTTTCCAAAATATCCCATACCTCAGTACTCTTTGATTCAAAGAAATGTTTAGCACTTTTGATATTTGGAGCAAGTCCATCTGCAATAATTTCTCTCAAAACGAATGGTTTGAATAATTCCAAAGCCATTGTTTTTGGAAGTCCGCATTGACTGATTTTCAAATCAGGCCCTGGGATAATTACTGATCTACCAGAATAATCTACACGTTTTCCAAGCAAGTTCTGTCTGAATCGACCTTGTTTTCCTCTCAACATATCAGAGAGTGATTTGTAAGGTTGACCTCTTGAATTTAGTACTGCATTACCTGGTCGATGATCATTATCGACCAAAGCATCAACAGATTCCTGAAGCATTCTTTTTTCGTTTCGAAGAATGATTTCAGGAGCTCCAAGATCAATAAGTCTCTTTAATCTATTGTTTCTATTAATAACCCTTCTGTACAAGTCGTTCAAGTCTGATGTAGCAAAACGTCCTCCTGGAAGCTGAATGATAGGTCTAAGATCTGGTGGGATTACAGGCAACATTGAAACAATAAGCCATGTTGAGTCTATTCCAGCTCGATACATTCCTTCTATAACTCTCAATCTTTGAATAATTTTTCGCTTTTTCAAAGCTGATTTTGTGGTTTCTTTCTCTTCTTCAAGCCTTTTAAGCTCATCTTCTAGATTAATTTTTTCTAATACTTTTTTCACAGCCTCTGCACCCATTTCAACAGTCATGAAGCTTGTGTCAAAACCATATAATTTTGCTAAATCGTCTTCTGAAAGAGTAGACTTCTCTTCTAGATCCTTGATCAAGCTAGTGATCTCACTATATTTATTTTTCGTGGATTCTTCTTTCTGAGAAAAAATTGACTTCATTTTTGCTTTTTCTTTTTTGAAGTCATTGTTAATCTTTTCTAGTTTGAACTCTACTTTAGATTTATCCTTTGCCTCATCTTTTACGCCCTTAACCTTTGTATCAAATTCTTTCTGCAATTCTTCAAGTTTGTCCTCGAGTTCTTTTTTAATACTTATTGTCTCTTCTTCTTTTGCTTTTTTAATCTCTTCTAAAACTACTTTTTTAGCCTCGTGATCAATTTCGGTAACCAAATACCTTGCAAAGTAGATTACAGTTTCTAGTTTTTTCTGAGGAATACCCAGCAATAGAGACATCTTGTTTGGAACACCATGAGAGTACCAAACGTGTGTTACAGGTGAAGCAAGTTTAATATGGCCCATTCTTTCTCTTCGAACTCTCTTGTGTGTAACTTCAACTCCGCATTTATCGCAAATAATTCCCTTATATCTGATTTTCTTGTACTTTCCGCAATAACATTCAAAGTTTTTAGTTGGACCAAATATTTTCTCGTCCATCAAGCCATCAACTTCAGCTCTGTGTGTTCTGTAGTTAATTGTTTCGGCTTTTCGTACTTCTCCGTGAGACCAACTCATGATCTGTTGCGGTGAAGCTACTGTTATTTTGAGTGCTTTAAAATCTTTGATCATTTTTCTAATTAAGATAACTAATTAAAATATTTTAATTACTCCTGCATAAGTTCTTCGGCTTCCTCGTCAATTACTCCAGCAGCAACTGCTGAGTCATCGACATAATCTTCTTTCAATTCTAATAATTCTGGATTCAATCCTAATGCTCGAAGTTCATTGATGAATACCTTGAATGATTCAGGAATATTTGGTGCTTCAATTTCTGTACCTTGAATGATTGACTTGTATGCAGATGCTCTTCCAACAACATCGTCAGATTTGATTGTAAGCAACTCTTGTAAATTGTGTACTGCTGCATGTGCTTCTAGTGCCCACACTTCCATCTCTCCGAATCTCTGGCCTCCAAATTGAGCTTTTCCTCCAAGAGGTTGCTGTGTAACCAATGTGTAAGATCCGGTAGATCTTGCATGAATCTTGTCGGATGAAAGATGGTTCAATTTAACAACATACCTAGAACCAATTAGTACTTTCTTATCAAAAGGTTCTCCTGTTCTTCCATCATAAAGTGTTCTTTTTACATCAACACTATCTTTTGGCATTAACTTCTCAAGGATATCCATATCCAACTGTGCAAATGGAGGAACCTCGACCTTAACACCAGCTTGTTTTGCCTTCTGTGCAACTTCAAGCTCTTTTAATTGTCCAATATTCATTCTTTTTACAAACATAGGAGAAAGAACGATATCGATCTTTGTCCCATCTTTCAAGAAAGGCATATCTTCGTCAGGCAAAATTCTTGATACCACACCTTTGTCTCCATGCAATCCTGTAAGCTTATCACCTACAGAAATCTTTGAAGTTCGTGCAACCCATACCT
This sequence comes from Candidatus Dojkabacteria bacterium, assembly GCA_020429395.1. GTDB lineage: Bacteria > Patescibacteriota > Dojkabacteria > B142 > OLB20 > JAJTYI01. The sequence goes on from JAGQLL010000015.1 coordinate 10,177, forward strand.
TCACTTGTTTAATAACACCTGGGTTTAGTTTATCGCCTTTTATTTTGTCTAATAACTGCACTCCTATGACAATACCTTCGTCTCCATGAGGGAGTCTTAAAGAATTATCACGAACGTCACGTGCATACTCTCCAAAAATTGCTCTAAGCAACTTTTCTTCCGCTGTTAATTCTGTCTCTCCTTTTGGTGCGATAATACCTACTAAAATATCTTGAGAACTTACAGATGCTCCAATCCGAACAATACCTTCGTCATTTAGATTTCTAAGTGCGTGTTCACCAACATTAGGGATATCTCTCGTGATTTGTTCGTCTCCTAGTTTTGTTTCTCTAATATCTTGAACGTATTCTTTAATATGTATTGAGGTCAAAATGTCTTCTCGTACTAATCTTTCTGAAATAACAATTCCGTCTTCATAGTTATACCCATCAAAGACCATAACTGCGGCTGTTAAGTTTCTTCCAAGTGCTAATTCTCCGCCTGCCATTGAAGGACCATCGACAAGAACATCGCCTTTTGCAAACTTCTCACCTTTTACTGCTCTAACTTGTTGTGAGAAGCAAGTATTTTGGTTAGTTTTGATGAATTTATCTATCAAATGTACTACGGGTTTTTTGTCTCCATCGTATTTTATTGTTAATTTTCCAGCCTCACTATTTACCACAACTCCAGATTTTTCAGCTTTAATCAATCTTCCCGATGATTCTGCAACAACTTTTTCATAACCGGTTCCAACTATAGGAGTTTCAGGCTCTAACAAAGGAACTGCTTGACGTTGCATGTTTGATGCCATAAGTGACCTTGTAGGGTCATCGTTTTGAGCAAAAGGTACTAGAGAAAAACCTAGTCCAGCAATCTGACCCGGATTAATATCTACAAAATCAAGATTTTCAGTTGGAATGTTTACATATGAACCATCATATCTTGCATATGTGTTTCCCGCTCTGAGTCTTCCTTTTTCGTCTTTTTCTAAATCGGCTCGACCAATTCTATATTCTTTTTCACCGTCCGCATCAAGATAGACAACCTCGTTTGTAACCACGGGTTCAACTTTCAGACTATCAATATGTGCGTCCTTAAGTTTTTGAAGATCTTCCTTTGTAAGTGTCTTGCCTTTTTTGAGAACGACTTTGTCCTTCGAATCTTTTACATCTTCTCTTAACACATGTCCCACTATGTTTTTACTATCGATCCTAGATGGTGAAACGTTGCTTAATACTCTAAAATATGGAGCTTCTAGAAAACCAAAGTCGTTTACCCTGGCATATTTTGCCATATGAGAAACGATACCGATTGAAGGACCTTCTGGAGTTGTTACTGGACATAGTTTCGAGTAATGAGAACTATGTACATCACGAACTGAGAAAGATGCCCTTTCTTTTGTTAATCCCCTAGGACCTCCAGCAGTAATTCTTCTCTTTGTTTCCAATTCCGAAAGTATATTTTCCTGGTCCATGTATCTAGAAACTGCACTACTTCCGAAAAATTCGTTTAGAGATGAAGAAATAGGCTTCGTGTTTACCAATAATGATGGGGTTACTAGGTCTTCTGCACCATAAGTGCTCATACGATCTCTAGTGTTTTTCTCCACTCTCAATACTCCGATTCTCAATCGGTCTCCAATCAACTCTCCAACTCCTCTTATTCTTCTATTCGCCAATGAGTCAATATCATCAATTTGTCTTTCTCCATTATTTAGTTGTATTAATGAGCGGACAACATGAACCAAGTCTTCTTTATTGAGTAAATAATCTTCTTCTGTAAAAGATGCGTTCGAACCTAATTTCTTGTTTAATTGGTATCTTCCTGTTTTTCCAAGATAAAATCTCCTTTTATTAAAGAAAATATTATCGAGAAATATTTTTGCGTTATCGATATTTAAAGAGTCTTCTGGTCTTAGTTTTCTATAAATTTCTAAAAGTGCTTCTTCGGTATTGGTTGTGGTATCTCTTCTCAATGTGTTTTCAAGCAATCTCAAGTCTCCAATTCCAGACATTGCGTTTTTCAAATCTCTGTCGGTTGAATATCCAAGTGCTCTCAACAATGTTGTGAGTAATACCCTTGGTCTCTTGTCCAACAACTTGATAGACATAACACCGTATTTGTTAACCTCGAAGTCAAACCATCTTCCTCGAAGTGGCATAAGCTTTACTGCATAAAGTGGAGATTTTGATGTTGAAGTTTTTTGTTCAAAGAAAAGAACCCCTTCGGCTCTCATTATTTGCATTACAACTACTCTTTCATTTCCTTTTACTACAAATGTTCCTCTTTCGCTCATGACAGGAATATCAGAAACGAAAAGTTTTTGTTTTTTAATCTCTCCAGTCTTCTTATTTATCAATTTAACGAAAACATACAAAGGCATCTGGTAGGATAGGCCGAGTCTTTGAGCTTCTTGCATCCCCATGTTCACCTCTCCCCATTCTAATTCTTCAAAGTACAACTCCCAGGTTTCTCCAGTGTAATCTAAAATTGGATTTACTTCGTGAAAGATTTCTTTTATTCCTGTTTTTATAAAGTCCTGGAAGGATTCGAGCTGAGCCTGTATCAAATTTGGCTCGATTCTCTCTAATTTATGTATTGCGAGGTTAATTCTTTCGTTTGTATTTTTCATAGTTGTTGCGAAAGTAATACACTAAAAATAAAAATCTTTGAGATTTCAAAGTTTTTTGTTATGCTAAAAATTCTTCGAGTTTTCTCGGCAGTATTTCGTACTAGCTACGAAGACTTTTAAGTAAATAAAAAACACGCACTGTGAAACGTGCGTCTATGTAAATGTTTGATATTTAGTTAAATAAGCCAGAAAATTTAATAATCTTCAAGAGAATTTTTTGCTTAAGCAGCTTCCCTTATAACATAGAATCTGAACAGAAGTCAATACTTTTGGGACTTTTTGACCCTGTTTTATTTATTTATTAATTTCTCTTTACATATGTTCATTTTTTACCTATGCTATTGTTATTAATTGAGATTTTTTACAATGAAAAAAACATTCTCCGTTCTTTCAGTTGCAGTAGTTGCATTATTAATGTTACCTATTTCAGCAAAAGCTTTTACTGTGTCGCCTAGTTCCGGTTCTTACTCTCCTGGAGCAGAACAAACTATTGCAATACTTGCAAACCCACCTGCAGAAACATCCACCTTACAGCTGAGAATCTCTGTTATCGGCGCAACAGTTGTGCCAGGGTCTGTTATCACCTCTGCTGCAGAAGAAAATGGTTATCTTTTCATCGGAGTTTGTCCTGGTGGAACAAGTATAAAATACACAACAACCTCATTATGTATCGATATTGCCAAATCTTCAGGGATGATTACAAATGGAGACCTTCTCGGACAATTCAAAATTAGATTCAATGAAGGTGTAACTTCTGCAACATTGGTTACCGACGTTGAGAATGGTTATTTAGTTGGAAGTGATGTACTCCCTGATGTAGGAAGAGGGCTTGGATCTTACACCGTAAGTGTTGCGAACACCCCAACCCCAACACCTCTCCCAGTTACTGGGATAGAAGATTATCCAGCATTAGTCATAGTAGGTGGTGTTTTTCTAGTACTCGTTGGAGTAGGATTCTTCATGATGAGATCTAGGTCACAAATCTTACAATCATAACGAATTAATATGTCAGAAGAAAAAGACAGCACTTTAAAGTCTGCGAGGGAAGAACTTCAAGCCCTAGATTCACAAATATATAGGGCAAAGGCTATGCGAGATGCATTAGAAGAAGAACGAAAGCCTATCTATAGTGTTTACAAATGGGAGTCTCCTGAGCGAGTATTCGATACAAAAGATAAGAAATGGTACTTAATAGTGAGTAGCGTTTCAATGTTCTTAATTGTATTATCTCTCCTTACCGAAAACTATGGTCTAGTAATTGCTATTATATCCCTGATTGTTCTTCTATATGCACTTAATAGCGTTCCACCACAAAATATTAAGCATGAAATCACTAACAAAGGAATTTCTATTAATTCTGTTTTGTCGACATGGAAGAAAATTACAAAATTTTGGATTTCCAGCCGTGGAGAACATCTCTTTCTTAACATAACAATTGAGGACAAATACGGCCAAGAGGATCAAGTTATCAGCTATCTCGGAAACGCAGATGTCAAGAAAATTGTTTCGTATTTATCCCAATATGTTGATTATGTGACAGAAAATGAAATCAATAATAATTTCATATTCGCAAAACTCTTTGGGAAAGTAGAACCTCTAAGCAGATTTATCGACTAGTAATTCTTATACTTACAAAATTTCCTTCTGAAAACATTTCTAGAGTATAATGCTGCTACCTGAATTATAGTGCACCAATAGCTCAGATGGATAGAGCGCCACTTTGCGGAAGTGGAGGTCGCAGGTTCGAATCCTGCTTGGTGCAATTACTGAAATACAGAATCTTCACACAAATCATTAATTTTAGGGTCTCCCTCTTCGCCAAAGCTTCGAGGGATTAACCTCAGCCAAAGGCTGATCAGCCACTGGCTGAAGCTCTACACCTCATCCTTCGGCTAGTGCTGGTTGAAGAATCCTGCTTGGTGCAATTACTGAAATACAGAATCTTCACACAAATCATTTATCTTAGGTTAAACCCTCGCTTTCGCGTTGTTTAAGACTCACATTTTAGTCACCGCTTAAGTTCAAATGCTATAATCAAACCATGATTAAAACAGCGTTCGAATTAAAAACTGTAGGAAAGTTATTGGCTGAAAAAAGGATGGCCAAAAAGCTTACCTATGATGAGATCTCAGAAATAGTAAAGATAAATCCTGAGTATCTAGAAGCGCTAGAGAATGCGGAATATTCGAAATTTCCATCCGAAGTATATGTGAAAGGTTTTTTGAGAAATTACTCCAAGTTTTTAAATATCGACCCAGAGCACGCACTCGCCCTTTATCGAAGAGAAAGGGAAAAAGCTATGTCAAAACCTAAATTAGGAGTTGGAGAAAAAATCAAAAGCAGTAAGTTTAATTTTTCACTATCTTCTGGCAAGGTTATTGGATTTATTGCACTTTTCATATCACTGATTACGGTTTTCTATGTTGGAAATTATGTTTTTGACATTTTTCAGTCACCTACACTAGAACTTAAGAAGCCCGTCGAGATAAACGCTAACGAAAGTGGAAACTTTGTGACAGAAGAAGATTCTGTTCAACTTGAAGGTATTTCAGAAATTGGAAACAAGCTTTCAATAAATGGACAAGAATACAGAGTTAACAGTTTTGAGCAATTTACGGTTGATTTGAGACTCGAAGAAGGATTAAACGAAATCCGAATTTCTTCGCAAAACCAGATAAATCGATCGAGCGAGATTGTTTTAAATGTCTTATACAACAAGACTGAGCCTGAAGCTGTCTCTGTAAATCCCGAAGTAACTGAAGACGGACAGGTTAATATTAATTATCCAATAGTTGCAAAGATAGAAGTTACCGGTCAAGGTGCATATCTTGAAGCTAAAGTAGACGGAGTCCTCCAAGCATCCAAAGCTTACCCTGTAAACGAAGTGGTTATTTTTAATTCTCAGGAAACATTTGAACTCTATATTCCAAGGTACGAGTCTATTAATCTCTTTATTAATGAAGAACTACAAGCTTTAACAAATCCTAGAGTAAAATTCTCTTTGATTGATGGAAAGGTTTCGAAAATTAATCCTTAAACTATTTCTTAGGAACTTCGTCAATTCCTCCCTTAAAAAAGATATTACATCTCAAAAGTCTAAATACTCCCAAACGCAAACCTTTTAGGATTCCGAACCTTTCAACTGCCTGATAGGTATATTCAGAACAACTAGGATAATGAATACATACCCTAAAGCGATGTGGTTGAGCCCAAAACGCATGATCAAAGGAGAACAATTTCTGATAAATTCTAATTGTTTTTAATATTAACTTCTTCATTTTCTTGAGTAATTAAGGAATTTTAACACAAAAAGATTTTTTCACTTGTCAACTTATCCACAAATAGGCTATTCTATTTTTATCCACATTTTCTTCGAGTTAGTGGTCTCTCAGAAAGCCCGTCGGATGGCCCATCTGTTTATACTGCCTGTTATTATTATTTTTGTTTTCTTCTTCTAATGACAGACAATTTAGCTGATATTTGGAAAATTACCCTTGCTCAAATTGAGATCAAAATAGACTCTCCTGCTCACTTCAAGACGTGGTTTCAAAATACAAGCTTACTTGAACTGAGCGACAAAGACGGGAAGATCGGGGTGAACAATTCATATACTGCCGACTGGTTGAGAAAACATCACTACGGTACTATCACAAAAACCTTATCCTACATAGTTGGTCGAGATCTTGAAATTGACTTTAATATTGACGAAAAACTCGCAAACAAGAAAAATGCTTTAAATGATAATTCCGTAACTTCAAACTCACCTTTGTTAAGTTATTCCCCTGCAGAGGAAAATATTCACGTATTAAAGAGAGCTTCTTTGAACGAATCATATAATTTTGACAATTATATCGTAGGCCCATCAAACAAATTGGCTCACGCTGCAGCAAAAAGTGTATCACAAAAACCAGGGTTTTCTTATAATCCGCTATTTATCTATGGAGATACAGGTTTAGGAAAGACACATCTTGCTCAAGCAATTGCTAGAGAAATTCTTGAAAGAGACGCTACAAGCAAAATACTTTATATTTCTAGTGAGAGGTTTTTGATAGACATGGTAAATGCAATTAGATCAAACAGAAGTACTCAGTTCCGCGAAAAATACAGAACACTTGATTTGTTAATTATTGACGACATACAGTTCATTTATAAATGGAAAGAAACTCAAACAGAATTTTTCCATACCTTCAATGTCCTCTATAACGACAAAAAACAAATTATCCTAGTTTCAGACAGACCACCTGAGGAAATCCAAAATCTTGAGAGTAGGCTTAGATCCAGATTTCAAGGTGGCATGACTGTAGATATTGCAAAACCTGACTATGAAACTAGACTTGCGATTTTAGAGAAGAAACTTGAGCAAACGGGAGGAGAACTACCTGATTACATATTAGATTTTATTGCTAGCAATATATCTGACAACATAAGAGAATTAGAAGGTGCGCTTCAAAAAATTGCACTTTTCAATAACATGAAAGATGGCGATCTATCTCTCGAGGAGGTAAAGCATATTTTAGGTAGAGATGATCAAAACAAACGAAAAAAAATTAAAGCACCTCAAGTAATAAAACAGGTTGCAACAGAGCTAAATGTTACGGCAAAAGATATAAAAGGCCCACGAAGAACAGCAGACGTAGCATTTGCTAGACAAGTTTGTATGTACATTTTAAGAGAAGATTTTTCCTATAAGCTCGAAGACGTTGCCAGTCTATTGAATAGAAAGGATCATACGACTGTTATACATGCTGTAGACAAAATAAAAAGCAAGATTATGCTTGATGAAGGATTTAAAGATCAAGTTAATTTAATTAGAGAAAAAATTAACGAACTTTACTGATTTTCTACACAAATTTGTCCACTTTAACTGAACGTTGTAAACAGGTAAGATAAATAGAAAATCATAATTATGAAAAAAACTTATCCATGAATTATACACATGAGTTTTTTTCTATAAAACTACTCTGTACAATCAAATTGAAATAAATATACACTTATACACGGACACTAACTATAACTACTACTATTTTTAATTAATATATATATAGTAATGAAAATCTCTCTAATACAAGAAAATCTTGCAAAGGCTTTGTTGTATATAAATAAAGCAGTTAGCTCGAGACCGAATATTCCAATTTTAGCGAACGTATTGCTCGAAACCGAGAAGGGGAAGCTAAAGCTGTCAGCTACGAATCTGGATATCGGAATTAGTACTTGGATTGGTGCTACTGTAGCGGAAGAAGGAAAGATTACAGTTTCAGCTAAAATGCTCTCAGATTTTGTAAACTCATTGAAGTCAGGGAAGATTGAGCTACTTCAGCAAGGCCAAACCCTTGTGGTTAAGTCTGTGGATAACATTGCTGAGTTTTATATTATTCCTGCAGAAGACTTTCCAAGGGTACCCCAAGTAGAAGGAGATCCTTTACTAGAGATTGAATCGACGACATTGTCAGAAACTTTCACGAAGACAGCTTTTGCAGCCAGTAATGATGAGTCGAGACCAGTGTTAACAGGCTTATTGTTTAAAGGTAGTAAAAAAAGACTAACTATTGTAGGAGTTGATGGATTCCGATTATCAAAAAAAGAAATTATGTTAGAAGAGGACTTGGGAAGTAAAGAATTTGAGGAAATAGTTCCTGCTCGTGCTGTGTCAGAAGTCGAAAGTCTAATCAAAGACATGACTGGAAAAAGCGACAAAGTACAGGTCTATCTATTGGGTAATAAAAACCAAATGTTGTTTAAAATTGGGGATGTGGAGCTTAGTACAAGATTGATCGAAGGGAAATTTCCAGAATATGACAACATTTTGCCTAAAGATCACAAATTTGAATGTAAAATTGAAAAATCAGGACTGAACGATATGTTAAAAGTTGTTAGTATCTTCGCTAGAAATGTAGTGGGAAACAAAACAAAATTTAAAATCGACGGCTCAGAATCTAAACTTAAGCTCTCAACATCTGTCGTAGACATTGGAAATAACGAAAGTGAAATCACAGTCAAAGAGCTTGATGGTGAAGACTTTGAAACGGCTTTTAACGTCAAATTTCTCCAGGATATGGTCAATACCATGACTAGTGAAATAATTACTTTTCAAACAAATGGACCTACCGCTCCAGGAGTTTTCCTGGATCCAAAAGACAAAAACTTCATTCATGTTGTGATGCCTATGAGGGTTGAGTAGTTGAAGAAGGTGCAAATATGTGCTTTATTCAGAGTTTTTCGTTAATATATGCTTGTAATCAAGATTAACTAAAAATGGAATTTAAAGAATTCATAGAATCAGAAAAAAGCGAATGGAATTCGTTTGTTGACTCTACTCCCTATGCCACTCTTTTACAGTTCTGGGAATGGGGCGAACTCAAGAAGAGTGAGGGTTGGCAGCCATATCGGATAGCTCTAGTTGAGTCTAATGAAATAATAATCTCCGCACAATGTTTACTAAAAAAAGCTCCCATATTAGGGAATTATTTATATGTCCCTTATGGTCCAGTATTTAGAGATGTACATGTTTTTAAACAAAATCTTCCTGATTTTTTGTCTGAATTGAAAAATTTCGCAAAGTCGAAAGGCTGTTTCGTGATTGAGTTTGACCCACTGATTGGGAAATTAATCGATGAGAATGAACCCTCAGAAAACTTACTACCCTATCTTAATACGGAAGTTAAAGAAATTCTCGAGGAGAATGGCTTTTCAATAAGCAAAAGGAATATGCAACCTAGACATAAACTATTTTATGATTTAAGCAAAACTGAAGAAGAACTGTTGATGTTGATGAAGAAAAACACAAGGTATAACGTTCGGTTAGCTGCGAAGAAAGGAGTGGAGGTAACCTCTCTTGAGATTTCAGATGAAAAAATGTCAAAGAAAATTGACGAATATTATGAATTACTACTTTCAACACAGGAAAGAACAAAAGGATATCCAATTAGACCGAAGAGTACGTTCACTACCCTACTTGAGGTTTTCAAAAACTCAAACTTACTGAAATATTTTGAAGCAAGATTTCAAGGTGATCTAATTACTGCTAATATTTCGCAATTCACATCTTATTGGTCATCCTCATTTTATGGTGCCTCAAATCGACTTCATCCAGATACAAAGGCTCCTTATTTGTTGAGATGGGAGTCGGTACTTGAAGCTAAGAGACGAGGTTGCAAAGTTTATGATTTTTGGGGAATTATTCTCGATTCGAAACAGCATAGTGGTTATTCAGAGACAAAGCTCAGTTTTGGAGGAACTCGGATGGATACTTATGGACTTTTTGCTCACCCGCTATCTGGTTGGAAGTATTTAGTTTGGGATAAGTTGTTGCCTCTCAGGACAAAGATTCCGTTTATTAAATAATTAAAATATGAGACCAGTTTTTATCGGAGCTTCTCCAAATACAGAAAAAGACGATATTAAATTAGCAATAAAATTGCTTTTTCAGCCATGGAATTGGAGAGGAGACAAAGAGAATAGTGTAAATAGATTCGAAAAAATGGTCAGTGAATATCACGACGGAATAAATGCTGTTGCAATGGACTCGGCTAGATCTGCATTTTATCTATTGTTAAAAGCTTATGGAATCGGGCCTGGTGACGAAGTGATTCTACCCTCTTTTTCTTGTTTGGTGATAGCAAATCCTGTGATTTGGGTAGGTGCAAAACCTGTGTATGTAGACATTGACAAAGAAACATTCAATTTAAGTTTGGAAGATTTAAAGAAAAAGGTTACGAACAAAACAAAGGTTATTCTAGTACAACATACTTTTGGGCTCCCTGTGGAACTAGAAAAAGTACGAGAAATCGTAGGCAAGGATGTGAAAATTGTAGAGGATATTGCTCATTCTCTAGGTGGAATCTACAAAGGACAGAAAATCGGCACGATTGGAGACGCCTCAGTTGCTACTTTTGGGATAGAAAAAGTTATTTCTAGCGTTAGGGGAGGAATGGTGTTAGTCAAAGATTACAAAATTGCCGAGAAAATTAGAAAAGAACTGGCAATTGCTCCACACTTTTCATTTGTTAGAACAAAAATTGCGTTACTTAACCCAATCCTATGGTCGATTATCACACCTGTTTATTATGTAGGTGTCGGTAAAGCCACGATTGGCAGGGCCTTTAGTTTTGTTGCTCATAAATTAGGAATTATGGGAATCATGATAGAGAAGTGCGAGTATGATACCCAAAAACCGAGCTGGATACCTGCCAGAATGCCATCGGTACTAGCAAGATTAGGAATGAACCAGTTCGGAAAACTAGACAGATATAACAACCATAGGAGAGAAATTGCGAAAATTTATGAACAGAAACTTGGAACGTTTAAAGTTGATCAAAATAGTACGCATAATTATCTTCGATATCCCCTGTTAGTAGAACCTGAAAAAAGGTCTAGAATATACAATATTGCATCCAAAAACCATTTTGTTCTTGGCAATTGGTACAAAAACATCTTGTATGCACCTGATTCATCTCTTGAGAAACTAGGTTATAAAAAAGGCGACACTCCGAATGCTGAGTGGGTTGCGGAGAGAATTATTAATTTACCGACTGCGGTGAATATTTCTAGAAAAAGTGCAGAAATACTGACTGAGGCATTGGAAAATCAGAAATAAGATTTAAGAAGTAGTTAAATCTTCTCGAGTCTCACATACTCCAAAGCAAGTTCTTTCAACCCAGCGGAAAACCTAATCAAAACGACGAAATTATCAATATCAACAACCTCCCCTACTCCAAAAATCTCATGCTTTACAAGATCACCTTTACTTATATCAGTTGTTGGTTTAAATTCATCGACTTCATCAACGTCAGACCATCCAGAAAAACTGTCCTTTTTCTTTTCGGCGAAGGTATTACAATATATGATCAGTTGTTCAGGTATATCGTCTATAAACCTTGAAACAGGGTTGGAGTTTCTAGATCCGAAATACATCCTGGACTCTGCATGTGAGACGTATACTTGTTTTTTTGCTCGGGTGACGGCAACATAGGCTAGTCTTCTCTCTTCTGCGAGCTCCTGTGGATCGTATTTTGAATTTGCGTGTGGGAAAAGGTTTTCTTCCATTCCGGCGATAAATACATGTTCAAACTCTAGTCCTTTTGCTGCGTGAACTGTCATAAGCGTAATGTGTTCCTCTTCGTCTTTTGTAGCTTCGTAGCTACTCTCAATAAGCGCAATTTCTTCCAAGAACTTCTCCAAACCAGTCATGTAATCAAGCTGATCGAACTTTTTTGCAAGAGATTTCAACTCTTGGATATTTTCTAATCTCGTTTCACCTTCTGATGTTTGTTGTAATTCAGCTTTGTAGCCAGTAAATTCGATAACATCTTCAATAAGCTCTGAGACAGCTTGTTTACTGCTCAAATCGATCAGTCTTGAAACAATTCGTGCAAAATCTTGAAGAGATTTCGGAAGTTCATCAGGAGATGTTTTTTGAGTGTCTAACAGGTATTTTAATAGGCTTTTTCGTTGTTCTGTAGCGAGTAAGGTGAACTTTTCGACTGTTTTTGCACCAACTCCTCGCTTTGGAACATTTATTATTCTTTGTAGACCAATTGTATCGTCTGGATTGAACAATATTCTCAGATATCCCAACACATCTTTTACTTCAGCACGATTGTAAAATCTAACTCCTCCTACAATTCTGTAATTTACATTAGCTGTTAACAAGGCTTCTTCAAGGTTTCTAGACATCGCATTAGTTCTATATAAAACTGCGATTTCGCTAGGGCTAACATTGTTTAGGATTAACTCCCTAACTTGTTGACTAATCCATTCAGCCTCGTCTTTTTCGTCCATAGCCTCGTAAAGCATTATGCCCTCACCTTCTGTATTCTCAGTCCATAATACTTTCTTTTTTTGTTCTGAATTTTTACTAATGATCTGATTCGATGCCTCCAGTATTTTCTTGGTAGATCTGTAATTTTGTTCTAGTTTTATTATTTTGGCTTGAGGATAATCTTTTTCAAAGTTTAGGATGTTTGTAATATTTGCACCTCTAAAACTATAAATTGATTGTGCGTCATCCCCTACTACACAGATGTTTTGATTTTTGTCGGCTAACAATTTTGAAAACACATATTGCGCATTATTAGTGTCTTGATACTCATCAATAAGTATAAATTTGAAGATATTTTGATATTTTTCCAAAATTTGTGGATTTTTCTGAAATAACTCAACTGTTTTCATAATCAAGTCATCGAAATCAAGTGCTGAATTCTCTTCAAGCATGTCTTGGTAAATCGGATATACTTCAGCGACTATTTGCTCAAAGTATCCTCTTGCCATCGATTTGTAAGATTCGGGAGTAATAAGCTCTGACTTTGCCGAAGAAATCATTGAAAGAACAGCATTGGGATTTGTTTTTTTATCGTTCAGATTTAATTTCTTTAGTACTTTCCTGACAACGTCTTTCTGGTCAGTGGTATCATAAATGCTGAAATACCTACTAATCCCCATTTCTTGGCCATCTCTTTTCAAAATTTGGACACAGATTGCATGAAAAGTTCCCACCCAGGGTAGAAAGACTTTCTCAGAACCTGGTTTAAGATTTAACAACTTCACAATTCTTTCTTTCATCTCGTTTGACGCTTTGTTAGTGAAGGTTACAGCCAAGATGTTGTCAGAAGTTGCGTGATTGTTCTCGATCAAATATGCGATTCGTTGCGTAAGTGTGCGCGTCTTTCCACTCCCCGCTCCTGCCAGTATCAATATCGGTCCATTTACCGTTTCCACGGCTTTTTTTTGTTCGGGATTTAATTCCATGAGAACTATTCTACATGAATCTAAGTGTTGGGCGAAAGAAAAATCTATATTTTATGCGAATTATGAGGGTTGATAGACTGTTTAACAATTATCAACTAAATCTTCTCGAAGTATTTTGAGTGTATAAACTGGAGTGGTATTAGCAAATATTACTAGGTATATGAGATAATCGGAACCGACTTAATATCAATTAAAACATGACTACAGAAGCAGGTGCATTGCCAATACATCTTGTAGGAGAATCCGGAAGCCATTTTTTTGGTTCTGACGACGGTGAACTTATAAACCGTCGATGGACACAAGATCCTGATGGATCTGGATTCCTTTACTTTCACAATCACACAACAGGTCAATTTCTCGC
>JAGQLL010000016.1:0-40609 GCA_020429395.1 Candidatus Dojkabacteria bacterium
ATTGTATTTGAGTACTCTTCTGCTTTTTGGTAGAAATGATTAATTTTATCCGAAACCGAATCTTTCGCTTGTAATAACCCCGCAAATGAACCGTAAGTAGCGACTTTAGTAAGAATGTTTTCATATAATACTATCGCTTTGTTTAATTCATTCGGTGTCAACCCCCCTTTTAAAATTTTGCCTCTGTATTTTTTTTCAAAATTACTAGATTTTGTTTCAATTTCTTCTAAGTCTGCTTCGATTTGGGGATCATCCATCCCTTTATAGAGGTTGTCTAAATTCCAAACTACTCCTTTTGCTAGATTTAATTCTGATTTCTTCATTCGAAAATTATTAATTTCAGAATTATAACAGAATGTTAATTTTCACTTCCAAAGTGAATTACAGCAAGGCATGTATTTGTGTATGAGGAGATATTTATCTCACATAAGTATGCGAACCCCATTTGTTGGTTTCTTTCGTCGAGCATTGCTTTGTTATGACTAGGGCTTTCTTTCCAACCTCGAATGATCGATGAGCTTGAATAATAGTTTACAGCAAGATTTTCAGATGCGTATTTAAATTTATATCCAGCATCACTTATAAAAGACCAAGGGTTTCCATGATCAAAATAATTATTATCAACCATGTGTTTAGCTTTGTTTGTTGAACTAGTCTCTAACCTATAATCTACGTATATCTCGTTTAAACCTTTTGATTTCCTATATTCGTTTATCATTGAGTAAATTTCACTTTTGTTTATTGAGATAGGGGTGTTCGCAACAACAGAATTCGTGGATTTTGTAGTAGAGTTATTTTTTACTTGTGCCGAGATAGGTCGAGTATTTATTGGAGTGGGTGTAAGTGTAACAGAATTATATATTCCAAGTATTTCGGGTGTTGGAGTTACTTCTCCAGTAAAAATTATTGGATTATTAGATGAGATATTTGCATAGGTATCAACTTTTGATTGATAGAATTTTACAAGGGAGGTCGTAAGTCCAAGTGTAAAAATATATAAAAGCATGAATACTATTATTATCTTCTTCTTTTTCCTATGGTCTATATACATTAAAACTATTTCTCTGAAATAAATTTGAATCTAGGAACCTTTTTACCATTAACTTCAACATCATCCATAAACATTTCCAATGGTCTTAACCACATCTGGGAAGTCTCGTTTTCGTAGAGAGATATGTATACAACTAATGGCTCTAGTGTTTCGCTGTGCTTGGCTATTCCTAATGCCAAGTACTTTTTGCCTTTAACATGGCGATAATATCCGGGTACGAATTTTTTCATCTGGAATGTGTAATATTTAATATTATACTCATATATGTAGTCTTAACAAAACCTTACTTTTAAATTTCGACTGTGATAACATCAATTAATTAATATATTCTCTTGGTAACTCTAGTTAGCGACAGGAATTCATACTTAAAAGACTCTCAAGAGTACGAATTGAACTTTATACAGTCATGGGAATGGGGAGAAGTAAAAAAACCTAACTGGGAACCCCTACGAATTAAAATTGATAATTACCCTGTCACAGTTCTATTGAAAAAACTTCCATTGATAAATGCGAAATTTGGATATATTCCACGTGCATTAGGCTCGGCTAAACATATAGAAAAGTATCTGCCAATTCTTGAAAAATATTTAAAGAACGAAATCGGACTGAGTCATGTAATTCTAGAACCAAATTCGACCAACTTGAATGTAAAAGACGCTTTAGTTGACTTAGGTTGGATTCAATCTGGTCATACTATACAACCACAAAACAGCAATATTATTTCATTAGTTGAAGGTGAGGAAGTTGTTTTTGCTCGAATGTCCGGTAATTACCGTAAAAAGATACGAAGGGCTATGAAGCATGGGTGTGAAATTGAAATCTTGTCTTACGCGAATGATGTTGATGCCATTGAGAGGTTTTATAAAATTATGGATGAAATCTATCATAGGACCAAATTCATTATGTCCGGAAAAGATTACTTCGAGAAGATTTGGAACACGTTTGGTCCATTAAACAATGCCAAGATTCTGGTCGTGAAATACGAGGGCAATGATGTCGGTTCTATAATGTATCTGTATGATGAAAATGTAGCATATGAGCTTTACGGTGGGACTGGACAGGCAGGCAGATCTATAATGGCTAATTACTTACTAAAATGGGAAGGCATAAAACATGCAATTGAAATGGGTAAAAAATCTTATGATCAGTGGGGAGTGGCACCCAAAGTTGATGGCGTCTATGACCCAAAACATCCACTAGCCAATATCTCTCAGTTTAAATCGGGTTTTGGTGGTGAAGATGTTGAATTTCTTCCACAATTTATAAAAGTGTTCAATCCCCTAGCCTATCGTTTTTATAAAATTGGTCTGTTGTTGAACAGATTAAAGTTGTTAATTAAGAAAGCATAGTTACTTGCTTATAATTGAATTTGTGTAAGTGTTGATTCCTTCAATATTAAAAATCATCAAAATTAATAACTTGATGTATAATTAGTATATAAGATGCCTTTGTTTACGGTTCTTAAATAAATAGTAAGAAATTATGCAGGAACTCAACGCATTCAACTTATTACCAGACAATCTGATGCCGGTAGTATCGCTTCAGCCTAATGCTTATGAAGAGCTTAAAAGGAGAATTAGTAAAATTCCTACTGCTTTGGGGATTAATTATGGTGCTTTCCAGCAAGAATTTGTTGAATTATTTTGGGAACCACCAGCTTCGGGTTTTGATTCGAGAACAGTTGATGTTTTATATTACTCGTTAATGTTGGCGTACGATAGAATTGCAGGATTGACCATTCATCCACAAGTTGCAAAGTTCTTACCATCATATTTTTCATTCGACGTCTCATCTATTCATGAAGCTGCTCAAAGAGAGGAAGAAAAGACGCATATTTTATTAGGTAGTTTGACACCTTATAGTACCTTGGCACATGAAAAAGCAGTTGAGTTTTTATTTGGAAGCTCAGCAAATGCTATTCATTTTGATATTGGAAGTGTCCAGTTAACCTCACCAGTGCTAAAATCATCACCTTCGTTCCAGGCTGATGCAAGACAACTACCCTTATCACCGAATTCGGTTATTACTTTTTGGAGTAATAATTTATTTGGAGAATTTGGCAGAAGTATAAAGGAAAAGATTGCAGTGTTTTCGGAACTGGATAGGACGTTGTCTACGGGTGGCGCATTCTTGGGTGTGGAAACTACAGAAAACACAAATTTAGCTATTGATTTTTTCAAATCACATGCTTATGAAACAAGTGTAAAACCAGCGTTATGTTACACTTCCGCAAGTCAAGAAGAAGATTTTTTACTGCGAGGAAAAAGCAATTTTAAAGTTGAAACGAATTACGATGGCTATTTCTCTTTTATGGTTACGAAATTGAATTAACAGATGATATCAGAAATGAATACTAAATATAAATTTGATTAAAATCTATCTTCGACTCGTAACCAAACCGGCATATGTTTGGTCAATTGGCATTATTTCAATATTATCAATATTTACTCTCATAGGCTGTTCAATAATCCATTTGATAGTATTTGCGATATCTATCGCCTGCAAAGCTCTTGTTTTTTCATAGACTTGCTTTGCTTTTTCGCTATCTCCTTTAAATCTGACAATTGAGAATTCTGTTTCTGCTGCTCCTGGTTCTATATTGCTTACTTTTATATCTGTTCCAGCCAGATCTGCTCTTAAATTTCTGGAGAATTGTCTAACAAATGCTTTTGTTGCGCCATATACATTGCCTTTTGGATAGGGAGCGCTACCAGAAACTGAGCCAATATTTATGATCAAGCCGGCATTTCTTACTTTCATAGTTTTTAGTGCGAAATTAGTACAGTAAACAAGTCCTTTATTGTTTGTGTCTATCATTTTCTCCCAATCATCCAAATCTGAATTTTGTGCTAAGTCGAGTCCTGCTGCTAAACCTGCGTTATTAATTAATACATCAATATTCTTGAAATTAGCTGGAAGATTATTGAAAAGTTTCTCTACCTCTCCCCTTTTAGTTACGTCAGTTTGTTGAATATGAACTTCGGTTTTTAATTCCTTCTTAAGTTTTTCTAATTTGTCTTTTCTGCGAGCTATAAGAATTAATTTATATCCACTTTCTGATAACAGTTTGGCAGTCGCTTCTCCAAATCCAGATGATGCGCCTGTGATGAGTACTGTTTTAGTTTCCATAGGTTACATATTGTAAGTTTTAATAACACAATTTTATCATAACAAAGATTGACACGACATTAATCAAATTAAACAGTTATTATAGGGGTATCATCCATATGCTTTTGAACTAGATATAATTGCCAAGAGATTATGATTATTATTAATCCAGCTAAAATCCAAACGCTCCCAACTCCATAAGTATCTGCAATGAAACCGACTGACAATATTGAAATAATCTTGCCGATACCGCTAAGAAATGACAAAAAGGAAAACATAGATGCTCTATCAACTTGAATAATTTTATTAATTACAATTTGCGATAATACTCCGTAAATATTAATAAAAAAGCTTTGTCCTAACACGCATATTATTGCGAATGTGCTACCGATAAATACACCTGCAAATATGACAAATATTGAATGTATAAGAAATGATAACCAAAATGCGGTTTTAATAATTTTCAACTTGTAGGCAACGACATTCCCAAGTATTCCTACAATACTTGCTAGTGCAAATACAAAGCCGATATTATTTTGTCCTGCTGATAATTCAATTAATTTAATCCAAAACAAATCAATAGCAGTTTTGGTAATACCCCACAGAAATTCTGAACTGGCTTGATAAACTACCGCCTTTGAACTTCGTAGTTGCCTCAAAACAGATGCCGAACCAACTCTGATAAAGTCTAGGCTATAACCAGAATATTCTTGTATTTTTTTAATTTCTTTAATTCCAAAAATTAGAATTGTAATGATTAATAATTTGAAAAGAAAATCAAATAAGTAAAATGTCCGTAGATCAATAATTTGAGTTGCCCAGATAGTTATAATGGGGACGATTATATTGGCAATATTCTGTATTAAATTTCTGATTGTAAGGAAGCTTTTTAAATCAGAACTAAATGTTTCATAAGCGAGCGCATCAAATGCCCCTGATATGAAAGCAAAGCCGATTCCATAAAATACGCCGGCAATAAATAATATCGGATAGCTTGTGGTTAGGAAAAATATTAATGGTGCTATT
The DNA here is from genome assembly GCA_020429395.1 of Candidatus Dojkabacteria bacterium. Classification (GTDB taxonomy): domain Bacteria; phylum Patescibacteriota; class Dojkabacteria; order B142; family OLB20; genus JAJTYI01. Next base: position 5,186 of record JAGQLL010000016.1, read on the forward strand.
GTTAAAGCTAAGGTACCTATAATTACTGCCTTTTTATACCCATATTTGTCTGCAAAAAAGCCAGAAGGTAACTCCACAAAGAATTGCGTAATAAACAAGGGTAAATCTAACAACGTGGCCATCGTATACGACAGATTCAATACGTTTGTTAAATAAAGAAAATAAGTTGTGAATAACATCGAATTGGTTACGTTAAACAGCCCGCTTACCAAGTAGATGTTGTGTATCTTTTTTAATGCCATTTCAAAATTAATAGATATATAAAATCAAGATCCAAAAAGACTGGATACAAGAAATAACTATTAATTTGAAACTTAAAGCTTGGGGAACTGTATGAAGCTATGAAATATTAAACGCAAGTTAAGTCCTGTACTTAAGCAGTCTTAAATTTTGTGTTTGAAATATTGTTCATTACAGTATTAATTAGATGGGATATTATACTATGGGATTGTTGGGTTTGCAAAGGATGATAAAGATACGTGTAGCTTTCAAGCAGCAGCAGTTATCTAATCTTTGATAAATCTTGGTATAGGATTATTGGTTGAAATTAGAAAACATAGGTTTGAAAATTGACGGAGTACCTCATGACTGTTCCCGACAACAGTAAAGTTCGTCATCACTTCGTTCGACTCACTAACTGTTTCGTAACAACGTCAGGTTGCTCCCGACAGTTGTAAGGTTCAACTTTACTACGTTCGTTTCACCAACAACTTCGGAGAGGACAGGATTCACCCTTCGGGTATAGTTCAGGTAAGTTCGCAATCTCATTTCATTCGTTGCTCACTAACCCTTCACTTACGAACCGTCGGTTCTCATCCAAGTCCTTCCAAATTTTTACAACCTTCCGACTATGTCGGAAGCTTATAAAAACGGGACATCCGAGTCTGGAACCAGATGACCCTGTTTGATTATATACAAAATGAGACAAATGAGACACATAAAAAAGGAGTATCAATCTAACAGTTTTACTTATCATACATGGTTGTATATGGTTGCCCATAATCCTCTCCATAGACTTCTTTTACTTTATTTAAGTGTCTTTTTGATGCACTTGCTTCTATATTATCGAGGTATTCAAAAAATCCTTTGAAATCATTGGCTGAATAGAATTTATCAGAGAGCCCAAGTTTAAGAATCTTATCACCCTCCTTAATATTCTGTTTGAAGGCATTATCAATAAATAATACGTCGCAATAAGGAGTAAATGCTGAAATGAATGCCATATCATTTGATGTACCCATATTCGGCAATCGAGTTCTCCCACCATGAGCTGCTTGGTTGGCCAGACCTGCTGCTAGCATAGAATAATTTATTACGAATGGAATTTGTGTTGCTTGTTCTGATTGAAAAAATTCTGCTAGCTTAGTAAATACCTCTTCCTCCTTTATTTTGCCACTTTGTCTCAGAATGCCACCTAAATGAATTATAAGAACATCTTTTTCTGAAAAGACAAGATTTGATATTCCGCTAAGGGAATATCCTAATACTGATTTTAAATACATTTGCCAGTAAGCGGGTCCATAAGCATTCTTTTCTTCATTAAACCAATCCATAAACGTCTTTTGGGTTTCTGTTTTCCATCTATTGAAAACCTTGGCTAATTCTAAAGAAGAGACATCTCTTGTCATCTTAAGTTCCTGAATATAATCTGTCCGATCATTGCTGAATTCAATACTTACCCGAATTGTGTCTTGCCATCCATTTAAGTTTCCATGAACAACGTTGTGTATAGTAATAGGCTCAACTTTTACACCCAACCATTTTGTAAATGCTTCGTAGAATTGGTACCGAATTATTGTATCGATGTTATAAAACACTACTCCATTACCTAAATGTTCATACATTTGTTTGAGGTCTTTAAAAACCGGTGTCACTATGGATTCGTGTTCATGAACTTGTGAATAAGGACAAATAATCAATTGCAGTTTTACAAGTCGATCCAATTTTTCAAACATCACCTTCCATTCATTTTGGATTTGAGTTTGCTTTTTAGGATCTGTGGTTCTTATAGATTTCATCATATTACTGATTGCCATTTGGTCTAGGTAAATAATCTTCTTTTTAATATCAGGTAATTTATATGATTCAGAATGCATACAATTATTGCATCGCCTAACAAAACTTCTTCTATTAATCATAAGTCTGCCATATACGTCTTCTCCACATTTAGGGCATTTAATAAAAGGTTTACTTACAAACATTTCAGGTGTGATTTTCAGTTTCTTCATAATACTTTGGATGCTGTAATTATTGCATGGTAATTGCGTCTATTTTGTTATATTATATACCACAGATTACTGATAATCTATTGATGAATATGCTAGATATAAATATTGATAAAAGTAAATTTGAGCAACAATTTGATAGATTTATCAGATATGTTCTAAGTACCTCCAGTGAAACTCACTTCCTTTCTTTCTCCTCAAACGAAACAACCAGTAAACAAGAGGGATATAAATTGGATGTTTATGAGGAAGCAAAACAAAACCTCTCATATAAAAAATGGATCGAGTCAGATATTGGCACTGGGAGAATTCATGGGGATTCTGTAAAAGCTTTGCGAATAAGTGGTAATAAAAACAATCTTGTTGATTGGAGGCTCATTGATAGATATGCAAATAAAGAAATACTGAAGACCGATCTTAGTGATTTAGAAGGGACTATATTCAACCTGTTCAATAATATTCAAGAAGAATCGGTGTTATTTGGACAATTGGTAGAAAGTATAGGAGCTAATTACAGCTTAATCGCATACTTCTTTTTTATAAAAGACAAACAACGGTTCCTTCCTATTAGTACCAATAGGTTTGATAAAGCATTTCAATTGATTGGAATTGAAGAATTTAGTACAACTCAGCATTGTACTTGGGACAATTATCAAACATACAATCTAATTGTTGAAGAAGTACAGTCTTTACTCAATGAAAAGATTAAAGGGGAAGTATATTTACTAGATGCTCATTCATTCCTATGGATGATATCCGGAGATTTAGAGTCTGATCTTAAACCTGAATTTAAAGATTTCCAATGGAGAAATCCTGATGTATCTACAGTTAAGCGAGAAATTTTGCAACGCCAAGGTCAAGAAGTCTTTAGGAAGAAGCTATTACAATACTGGAAAAATAAATGCTCAGTAACTAAATTAGACTATGATTCACTATTAGTTGCCTCACACATCAAACCTTGGAAAGACTCTACTGATCAAGAAAGATTTGATGTTCATAATGGTTTACTATTAACCCCCAACTTAGATAAGTTATTTGATAAGGGATTGATCTCATTTGCTTCTGATGGACAAATATTAATATCGAGTAAACTTAGCGATACTCAGAAGAAACTTTTGGGACTGGATAATACTTTGAGAATAGATGATTTAGAAATTGCTCATTCCTACTACCTTGAATACCACAGAAACAATATTTTTATGAAATCATGATGGAAACAATAGGAGATAAAATTAGGAAATTAATCAAAGATAAGGAAATGACTCAGGAGGAGTTGGCTAGAAAGGCTGATATACCCTACTCAACATTGATAAAAATTATTAGTGGCAATGTAGATAATCCTACAATAAGGACAATTCAGAAACTTGCAGTTGCCCTAGATGTATCCGTAGATGAATTATTAACGACAATTAGAACAAAAACATGAATATCAGTGAAGCACAAACTAGGCAAGAGATAATTGATAAGCGATTATTAAAGTCAGGATGGAATGTGAACAATCCATCTCAGGTCACATCCGAATTAGATATTTGGGTGGGGCTTCCAGAAGATATTTCTTCTGAGAATATTACTGAATTTAGTGGTCACCAATTTGCAGATTATGTATTACTTGGGGATGATGGTAAACCAATGGCTGTGGTTGAGGCTAAGAAAACCTCAAAAGACGCAAGAATCGGGCAAGAACAGGCGAAGCAATACGCTGAAAATATCCAAAAGAATACTGGTGGTGATATGCCCTTTGTATTCTACACAAATGGTTATGATATCTATTTCTGGGATACACAAAAATATCCACCGAGAAAAGTTTATGGTTTTCCCACTAAGCAGGATTTAGAAAGACTCTCCTTCTTACGAAAACATGAAAAACCATTATCCCACGAGTTAATTAATCGTGAAATCTCAGGAAGGCCTTATCAAATTGAAGCTATTCGAAGTTTTTTTGAGTCAATTGAAAAAGGAAAAAGAAAAGCACTTTTTGTTATGGCAACAGGAACAGGTAAAACCAGAACATGCGTTTCGATGGTTGATGTATTGATGCGAACAAACAGAGTTCAGAAAGTCTTGTTTTTGGTTGATAGGATAGCTCTCAGAAATCAGGCTTTGGATGCCTTTAAAGAGTTTTTACCAAATGCTCCCTTTTATCCAAAAGTTGGAGAAAGAGAGATAGTACTTGATAGGCATGTCTATGCAATGACATATCCAACAATTCTTAATATTATTCAGAATAAGGACTGTAAACTAAGTCCTTATTTTTTTGATCTTATTGTAGCGGATGAGAGTCATAGATCAATTTACAATATATATAAAAATATATTCGATTATTTTGATTGTTTACAAATTGGGCTTACTGCAACCCCAAAAGATGTAGTTGAACATAATACATTTCATTTATTTCAGTGTGAAGATGGATTACCAACTTATGCGTATTCATATGAGGAGGCAATAAATAACAATCCCCCCTACTTATCAGATTTTGAAGTATTTAAAATTAAAACTAAATTTCAGAAAGAAGGAATTAGGAAAAATAATATAACTCTTGGTGAGCAGAAAAAACTATTGGCAGACGGGCAAGAACCTGAGGAAATAAACTTTGAAGGAACTGATCTTGAAAAAAAAGTTACAAATAAAGGTACAAATGCCTTGATTGTTCAGGAGTTTATGGAGGAATGTATCAAGGATGATAGCGGAACCTTACCTGGTAAAACTATTTTCTTTGCTATGACAATGAAACATGCACGAAGACTTGAAGATGTATTTAACAACTTATACCCAGAACATAAAGGTAATATTGCAAAAGTTATTGTTTCAGATGATCCGCGCGTTTATGGAAAAGGTGGATTATTAGATCAATTTATAAATTATGACTTTCCCAGGATAGCAATCAGTGTTGATATGCTTGATACGGGGATTGATTGTAGGGAGCTTGTAAATCTTGTTTTTGCAAAACCAGTTTTTTCATATACAAAGTTTTGGCAAATGATTGGTAGAGGAACAAGACTTCTTGAACCCAAGAAGATGAAGCCGTGGTGTACTAAAAAAGACAAGTTCCTCATTATGGATTGTTGGGATAACTTCGATTATTTTCAAATGAACCCAAGAGGTAAAACCGAGAAGTTAACTAAACCTATTCCAGTAAAATTATTTGAAACTAGAATTGACAAATTAAACTATGCTAGAGAAATCGGAGAAGAATTACTAATAAATAAAATTGTCGAATTGATTAGGGGTGATATTGAGAAGCTTCCTGAAAATAATGTAGTTGTTCTCGAAGCTAAATCGAAGATTGAAAAGGTAAATGATGCTTTTTGGAAAAAGATCGACAACGATAAAATCTTATTCCTTCAAAAAGAAATAGCCCCGCTAATGCGAACACGAACAGGTGAAGATTTTAAGGCAATGAGCTTTGAATTAAAAATTCTAAAATATTCTATTTTGAAATTAGCAAACAATCCCGAATTTGATAAGAAAAAAGAAACGCTTGAAGAAGCCATTATTGAAATGGTTGATGATTTACCATTAACTATTGAAAAGGTTGCCCGTCATGCCGACATTATTGGTGATGTATTGCGCTACAATTATTTACAAAAAGCCGATGAGGATGCTCTTGATAGGCTTATTGATGAGGTAGCCCCTTTAATGAAATATAGAGAGGAAGGCATTAAACCAGATCAAACAGTACTAGATCTTAAAGATGCTACTATTGAAAAGCAATATATTAAATTTGGCCCTTCTCACGAAAGGTTAACAATACAGAAATATCGAGAAAAGGTTGAAGCTTTAATTAAAAAACTTGAAGAAGAAAATGAAACTTTAAAAAAGATTAAGCTCGGTGAGCAAGTTACCGGAGAAGAAATCGAAGAACTGTCGGATAAATTAGGTGAATACGAACCATACCCGACAGAAGAGAATCTTCAAAAAGCTTATGACGCTAGGAAGGTACAGTTTCTAGATTTGATTAAATATATTATGGGTATTGGCAGTTTGGTTACTTTCTCGGATAAGGTTAGCGAAGCTTTTGCAGAATTTATTGCCGAACACAACAACATGAATGTTAAACAAATTCAATTTTTGCAAACATTACAGAACTACATAATCGAAAATGGAACTCTTGAAAAGAAGGATTTAGTAAAAGAGCCATTTACAAAAATACATGAGAATGGAATTTTGGGGTTGTTCCACCCAAAACTTCGCGAAGAAATCTTATCTCTAACACAAGGATTATTAAACTATGCTTAATACAACAATAAAATCACAAGTAGGGAGATTATGGGATAAGTTTTGGTCAGGAGGTATTAGTAATCCCCTTTCTGCAATTGAACAGATTTCCTACCTATTATTTATGAAACGCCTTGACGAATTAGATAAAAAGAAACAGCTTGATTCTGAATTTACAGGAGAAGGCTACATGTCAATATTTGCTGGTGAAAACGAACAAATGAAATGGAGTTTTTTCAAACAGAGGGAAGGTGGAGAAATGCTCACCCATGTTCAGACTAAAGTTTTCCCATTTTTAAAGACTCTGGGTGCAGAAGGAAGTTCTTTCGCAAAACACATGAGTAATGCTGTCTTTATTATTTCTAAACCTTCCCTACTTGTTGAAGCAGTAGGAATTATTGATGAAATATTTAATGAAATTTCAAAGCAAGAATCAGAGGGCCAAGGTTTTCAAGATACTCAGGGTGATTTGTATGAATATTTGTTATCTGAAATAACAAGTGCTGGTAAACTCGGTCAATTCAGGACTCCAAGACACATTATTCAACTTATTTGCGAACTTGTAGATCCTAAACTAGGTGACACAATCTGTGATCCTGCATGTGGTACAGGAGGTTTTTTGCTTGGTGCTTATCAACACATACTAACCGCTTTCACAAGCAAAGAACATCTTCAAATGGATGAAAATGGTTTAACAAGAGGTACACTTGGAGATAAGTTAACAGATGATAGGCAATGGACACTACTAAAAGAGAAGACTTTCTACGGATACGATATGGATGAAACCATGGTAAGAATTGGCTTAATGAATCTAATGATGCATGGATTAACCAATCCTAATATCTCCCAGAAAGATACACTCTCGAAAAAATATGATGAGGACAATACTTTCGATGTCGTAATGGCGAACCCTCCCTTCAAAGGTAGTATTGATAAGGGGGATATTAATGAATCACTGTCTTTACCTACAACTAAAACTGAACTATTATTCATAAACAGAATTATCAAATCATTAAAGGTAGGAGGTAGAGCTGGGGTAATTGTTCCTGATGGTGTCTTGTTTGGTTCAAGTAATGCTCACAAAATGGCTCGTAAAATGCTACTTAATGATTGCGAACTACAAGGAGTCATCTCAATGCCAAGTGGTGTCTTTAAGCCTTATGCAGGTGTTAGTACGGCGATATTGGTGTTTGTTAAAGGTGGGGAAACCGAAAAAGTTTGGTTTTACGATATGAAATCTGATGGTTATAGCTTGGACGATAAAAGGACAAAATTAAAAGATAGTGATTTACCCGATATCGTTACGAGATGGCAAACAAGAAAAGATCAAACAGAAAATAATCGTAAAAGCCAATTCTTCTATGTAGAGAAGCAATTGATTGAAGATAATAATTTTGACTTGAGTATCAATCGCTATAAAGAAATGGAATATGAAGAGGTGAAATACGAGGATCCCAAGGTAATTATAGAAAAAATTGAAACTTTGGAACAAGAAATAGTTGCTGGACTTAGTGATTTAAAGAATTTGTAGTTATGAAATCAGTATCAATAACGGAAGCGGTCAAAATAAACAACCAACATGTTAAACCTTTTGACGGAGAAAAGGATTATATGGCAACTGGAGGACTTATAGGGACGGAAATAAATACTGAAAAAGTAACATATAAAACAAAGCCGAGCCGAGCTGACCTCTTGGTTTGCAAAAATCAGTTAATAGTTGCACGAATGAAGGGAACAGTTAAGGTTCTGTTAATTGATGAAAGTAATTGTAATTTGATCGTCTCCACAGGATTTCTGGTTTTAGATGTCCAAGATGGCTGGCATCCAGGTTTTTTATATCATTTTTTCGTGTCAAAATATTTTCAAGATCAAAAAGATAAGCTTTCTATTGGAGCTACACAAAAAGCTATTAATAATGAGAAGTTTAAAGAAATTCTTATTCCAGAATTATCATACGAAGAACAAAAACGTATTGTTTCAATCTTGGATAAAGCAAATAAATTAATTGAGAAAAGAAAGGAAGCAATTGAATTACTTGATGAATATTTAAAATCGGTGTTTTTAGATATGTTTGGTGATCCTGTAACAAATCCAAGAAAATTTAAAATTGAGAAATTAGAGAATATGATTAATTTTATGACAAGCGGATCGAGGGGCTGGGCTAAATATTATTCTGAAAAGGGTGACATTTTTTTACGAATTCAAAATGTGGGTAAAAACTTGTTAATTAGCAGTGAATTAAACTACGTAAATCCTCCAGAGAATTCTGAAAGCAAAAGAACCAGAGTTATGAAAGGTGACGTTCTAATTAGCATTACTGCAGATCTAGGAAGAACTGCCGTTATAAATGATAAATTCGTTGGTTCGTTTATTAGTCAACATTTGGCACTTTTGAGATTAAAGAAAGATTACTTACCTGAATATGTATCCGAATTCTTAGCTTCAACGGGAGGTAAAAAGCAGATTGAAAAACTTAATAAAGGTGGCACAAAGGCTGGACTGAATTTTAATGACATTCGATCACTACAAGTTCCGGTTCCACCAATAGAATATCAAAACAAGTATCTTCATCTAAGAGAAAAAGTAATGTTATTAAAGGATTCGATGTATGCTCAAGAAAGAAAACTCGAATTACAATACTTTTCGATAATGAATAAAGAATTTAATAGATAAGTCAAAAAGTAAAACCTTATAAAGATACAAAAAGGATAAACAGAGTTATGTATTTCAACAATAAATGAATAAGTGCTTTAATAATTAGTTTGGATTTATAATTTTAATAAATGAAATACGAAAGAAATAAAGCTTTAATTATTGAACAAGTTATAAATATTGCCAGAATTGATAGTAGTAAATCTTTTTTGAAGATATTTATTGACTCAAGCAGTCTTAAAGACATAGATCCGGACGATATACTTGGGATTCTCAATCAATTCCAGAATGATGGAAAACTGAAAATTGGTAAAACTTTCTTTGGTAATCAACTCAATATCAAAGGACCTTGGGATTTAATTAAGGAGCAAAGGCATTACATTGAGGTAGGAAGAATCGAAATCGAATACTTTGAAGAAGAATTTCTAAAGCTTAGTCACTTAATTGGAGATGCATCACAAAGTACTGGTGATAAAGAGTTTTTTATCCTTTATACAAGTGATAGAAGAATTCTACTGAATGGGAAAATTGAAATAGCTCAACCAGACTTCAATAGTGAAAATGATTTAGTATTTAAATATCTATATGAAAGATCCGGTAGAGAAATTCCCCTCTCTGAGCTTAAAAGCAAAATACATATGAGAAAGCCTATCGACAAAGTCCTAACTAATCTAGGCTTTGTTAAAGGTTTACGAAGTGCTTTCTTTGATGTCAATAAAACCACTATAAAATTTAAAAAGAAGGTTGTTTTATAACACCTTTCATCTCCTTTCACATCCTTTACAACGACTATAAATACGTAGACATATATTCTGTATGTATATATTTATTAATTTATAGAAAATGAAGGATAAACTCCAAACAGTCTATGTCAAAATATCAGACCTTAAATCAGCCGACTATAACCCACGCAAATGGGACGAGAAACAATTAAAGGACCTCAAAACTAGTATAAAAAAGTTCGGAATTGTTGATCCTGCAATTGTTAACTCCGCAGAAAATCGCAAGAACATAGTAATTGGAGGCCATATGCGCATCGAAGCAGCTAAAGCTTTGGGTATTAAAGAAATGCCTATTGTGTATCTTGATATTCCTGAGTTGGAGAAAGAAAAAGAGTTAAACCTTAGGTTAAACAAAAATCAAGGCGAATTTGACTTCACCCTTCTTACTAATTTTGCCGAAGAGTTCCTCTCTGATATTGGTTTCAATTCAGAGGAATTAGATCTTATCTTTGATATGGAAATTGATAATCCCGAAATATTTGATCTTAAAAAAGAGCTTGATAAGCTAGATATCAAGAAAGTAGAGATTCAAAAAGGAGATATCTGGAGGTTAGGAAATAATAGATTAATGTGTGGTGATTCTACAATTAATAGAGATGTTATGAAGTTGATGGATGGAGAAAAAGCAGATATGTGCTTTACAGACCCACCCTACCTTTTAGACTATCTCAAAGGGAAAAAGAAACATGGCAAACCTGTTGAAGGTTTTGGTGCCAAACGTAATAGGAAGTATTTAGAAACAGATGTTTTACCAGATAACTTTACAGAAGAGTGGATGGGTAATATTGCCAAGATAGCTAAGGATAACTTTCATATCATCGTTTACGAAAACTGGAAGAATATTAGAACAATTTGGGGAGAAATGGAAAAGTATTGGAAAGTAAAAAATATGATAGTCTGGCATTTACCAAATCGTAATCAAGGATTCGCAGCGAAGTATAAATTTTTCTCTAAGCATGATATTGCAATGGTGGGTTCAAGTGAAGCAATTGAACAGCTGAATATAAAGAAGGAGGAAGATTTACTACAGAACGAATACGAGACAGCGATATTTGCTACTGCTGGTAAACCACATTGGGAAAGTTATAAAAAAGGCAAAAAGATACAGCCTACTGATTTTATTGAATATAAAGCATCCGATGAAAAGAGTTCTGGGCAAGGGATAATTTTTGGCACTAAACCTACAGAGATCCTAATCCCCTACATCAAAGTTTTGACCAAACGTGATGATCTAATCATAGAACCTTTTGGAGGAAGTGGTTCGACATTAATCGCTGCAACTAAGATGAAAAGACGTTGTAACATAATGGAGAAATCTCCTGTTTATTCCGAAGTTATCAAGAAACGATGGGAAAAATATACTGGTGAGAAAGGAGTAAGAATATCATGAAAACAAATTATAAAAACGAACTAATTGAACAATTAAGAAAAACACCGATAATAGAAGTCGCTTGTAAGAAAACTGGAATTGGTAGGGCTACATTCTATCGTTGGCGAAATAAGGATCCGAAATTTGCCGAAGAAACTGATTTGGCAATTCAAGAAGGCTCACAATTAGTTAATGATATGGCAGAAAGTCAATTGATCAATGCGATCAAAGATGGGAATTTAACGGGCATTATCTTTTGGCTAAAGAATCACCATAGACAATATTCGCCTAAACTAGAGGTTACAACAAAAAATGTGGATTTACCTTTAACAGAAGATCAAAAAGAATTAATACGGAAGTCTTTATCCATGGCTTTTGCTAATGATTCGAGTATGCGTGAGGAGGTTCGAGATGACAGGAAATGAAATCGAAGGTCTGATAACGCCTGATGTGATACTTAAAATTTTGTCAGACCGTGTTGCTCGGATAGCTATCACAAGTCAAAGTCATTACTGGTTCTTTCACTTGTATTTCCATGAGCATGTAAAGTACCCCACAGCCCAATTTCAAAAGGAAATGTTTGTAATTACTGAAGATGACGATGTCAAAATGGCAATTATTGTGGCATTTCGTGGATCAGCAAAGTCAACAATTATGACTATGTCATTTCCATTATGGGCTGTGTTAGGTAGACTTCAAAAGAAATGTGTTGTAATAATTTCGCAAACTCAGCAACAAGCAAGAACGCACTTTGCTAATCTTAAACGGGAACTTGAGGCAAATGATCTACTGAGGGGTGATTTAGGTCCTTTCGAAGAAGCTTCAGATGAATGGGGATCGTATTCAATTGTGATCCCTAAGTTCAACGCACGATTAGTAGCTGCTTCAAGCGAACAAAGCATAAGAGGTATTAGACATGGGTCACATCGCCCAGACCTAATTATTTGCGATGATGTGGAGGATATTACTTCGGTAAAAACTAAAGAAGCACGGGATCGAGCTTACACATGGCTCACAGGTGATATCTTCCCGCTTGGAGATAAGAATACTAAAACAATAATAATCGGGAACCTATTACATGAGGATTCATTATTAATGCGATTGCGAAAAAATATTGAATTGAGGAATATAGATGCGATTTATAAACAATATCCTCTCGTCTGTGAGGATAATCGCATAATGTGGCCAGGTAAATTCACAAGCTTGGAAGAAATATTAACATTAGAAAAATCTATTGGAAATGATAAAGCATGGCAGAGAGAGTTTATGCTAAGAATTGTTCCAGAAGATGATCAATTAGTACTTCCAGAATGGATCACTTATTACGACGAACTTCCTAAAAGTACGAAAGATTACAGATACACAATAATGGCTATTGATTTAGCAATATCTACAAGTGCATCAGCCGATTTTACAGCTATCGTTACTGCTCATGTGTATGGGAATCTAGATACACTGAAGGTATACATTCTACCTAATCCAGTCAACCGAAAAATGGATTACCCGACTACCCTAGCTGAAATTAAAGAATTATCTCGAATTAAGTATTTCGGTTACCATTTGCCCAAAGTTTTAATTGAAGAAGTTGGTTATCAAGCATCAATAATTCAGCAATTACATAAAGAGAATTTCAATGTTAAGGGATTCAAAGTACATGGAAGTGATAAGCGTGCTAGGCTTAATTCAGTCACCCCAATGATTAGATTTGCTCAAGTACTTTTCCCAAGAGATACTTGTAAAGAATTGGTTCATCAATTAGTATACTTCGGCACTGAGAATCATGACGATTTAGTTGATGCTTTCTCAATGCTTCTATTGGAGGTGATCGCAAAAGATCAACCCCCTATAGTCTTTTATAAGGACCTATACTAGACTTCTTGAGAAGGTCGCGGTATCGTCCTTGTAGATGAAAACCAACGAAAATACAATACAATACTGTCTCTATGCTCGTAAGTCCTCAGAATCAGACGAAAAACAAGCAATGAGCATTGATGGTCAGCTTAGAGAAATGGAAGAGTTGGCAAAACGAGAAAGAATTGAGGTGGTAGAAGTAATTACCGAAAGCCATTCAGCTAAAGAAACTGGGCAAAGAGATAAATTTAACTATATGGTCGAGAACATTGCCCAAGGCAAATATAACGCAATAATTACATGGGCACCTGATAGAATCTCAAGAAATGCTGGTGATTTAGGACGAATTGTGGACTTAATGGATCAAGGCAAACTGCTTTGCATTAAAACTCATTCGCAAACATTCAGTAACAACCCGAACGAAAAGTTTTTACTAATGATTCTATGCTCGCAGGCAAAGTTGGAAAATGATAATAGAGGTATCAATGTTAAGCGAGGTCTGAAGAATAAATGTAGCATCGGCATTAGACCTGGAGTTGCTCCGATTGGTTATATAAATACAATCAAGGCTAATCGAATTGCAACAGTAGATCTAGATCCTGAGCGCGCAGAAATTATAAGAGAAATGTTTTATAAAGTAGCGAATCAAGGCTTCTCTGGTAGGATGATTAAAAGATGGTTAGATAGCGAAGGATTCAAGACCAGAAATAACTGTGGACTCACATTAGGTAGAATTTATGCCACACTTAACAATCCTTTCTATTACGGCGAATTCAAATATGGTACTAAATGGTACAAAGGTAGTCACAAACCACTAGTTACAAAATATATTTACGATAAGGTACAAATTCAGCTTGAGGTAGTTCCGAGACAATGGAATAAACAAGTTTTCCCCTTTAAAAAGCTATGCAAGTGTGGAAGCTGTGGCGGAAGTGTAACTGCTGAAGTTAAATATCGTAGAACTAAGAAAGGGATGATCAACACGCACATATACTATCATTGTAATCGGATTCGGGATTATAAATGTAAAGAGCCTTATATTACAGAAGAAGAGTTGATTAAACAGCTAATAATTCTCCTTCCAGAATTAAAATTAGATACGAAATATTTATGGCAAGAATTCGATGAAGAGATTAGAAGATTAAATCACTTGAAAGGCATAATTTATAATCACCAAGAAGCAAATATCCAGCTTACTCCACATAATATTAATATGTTGAAATCTGATGAATTAAGTCAGGAAGAATATTTAATGCTACAAGGTTATTTCCTTCATATTCTTCAGTTTGGAACTCCAGAGGAAAGATTAAAAATATTGGCAGGTATTAATTCTAAATTGGAGCTTAAGAATCGACAGTTACTTCTCATTTAATACAAAGCTCTCAATATATGTAAAATATTCCCACTATAATTAATTTGTTTTTTGTCATGATTCTGAAATGAAATGTGTTTTCAATGGTTGCAATCATCTTCAAAATATCGTCCTCTTCGTCGATAGGATTTACAATTGAAAAACTGACAACATAATCTTCGCTTGGTAATTTATATTTGTATTTCGGATTTCTCATTATCGGTCTCCCTGACAGATGGTAGAGAATAACACTTGATAAATTTTTCCATTCAGAATCTGATGTAAACATAGCATTATCTACCCTATGTTCATTAAAAAACATTATTAGCTCATTTCTTAAAATCTTAAATGAAAAGACACTTTTGTTAAATGCATAGATTATTTCCTTATCTGTAACTCCCTCTTTTCCTTTATAAATTAGCCAGACATCGGAAAGTGCATCAAGAAGATCTCTACAAAAAATTGATCTGTCAACATTTATATGGCTTGACCAATCGCAAAAAAAGTATAGTAATTTATATTTTGACTTTGTTCCATTATCATCAATTACATTGCGAATGTTAGAAAACATAGAAGAAATTGTATTGGAATCAATAGTTTTTCTCTCTACAATTTCCTTCAGGTTGTTAATATATTTACTCATAATAAAGGTATTTATTAGATTCTAGATTTATAACTCTTGGAGACAACAATAAACCCGCATTAGTATTTTTTTAACATATAATTGATACCTATGGACCAGAGCGTTAAGTGATACTTCCTTTTCAAGAGAATGTTACTTCGTACTCAGTAACTAAAGGTATCTCCAGAAAGATATTTGTTCAATTTATCGTGAAGATACTTTTTATAATGCGAGAATTTCATTGCATCTCTTTCCAATTCCTCAGCAAATGCTATGTATTTATCCAATTCGAAGTAAATCGGAGGCTTTATGATTAAGTGATCCTCTTTATTCTCAGAAATATACGCTAAATCAAATTCAGATAATTCTTCTTCAGGTTCTGGTGGCATAGCAGATTGATGATCCCAAAACTTTTCCCATACAATATCATCACCAATTATTCTCGTAGAAACATATAATCCACCACATCCCATCACTTCGCAACCACAACAGATAATGCCATATGTGTTGTCTACCTGACAACTTGCCAGTAGAGCAGCAATATCATAGATATAGTCTGCTGTAAAACCTTCAAATTTTACCCTATATCCATGTTCATAATATGTATCTGGTAATATTTCATACGAAAGCTCATGGTATTTCTTTTGTGTTTTCTTATCCATTGGAATATGTAAATTATCATGGGAAGATTATACAACAAATCGTTAATTTTAAAGACTATACGTGAGATTGAAACCACAAGCTTTTTTCTGAACGTGAGGTTATCGTACTTAAACTCCTTTTGAAAATTTACAATCTGGATAGTTGGAACAGCCTTTGAACTTACCAAATTTACCCACCTTAGGCACTAAATGCCCCCCACAATTCGGGCATAAGTCCGAAATTGCTTCTTTAGTGTCAATATCTGTCTTGTTTTCCGCAATCTTTATTAGTTTAATAAGCTTGAAACCGTCAATCAGTTCAATTGGTTTTCCTTCCGCAAATCGTTCAGCTTCTTGAGAGAATATATTTGTTGTAATAAATATCCCTTTCCCATTAGATAGGTTATGTGTTAATGCTCCATAGAAATCTCTGACATCATGCACGGACACTGTGTTTGTATTATATCTTTTACACTGGATGAGTGATTTTACCCCATTCTTTTCAGCTATCACATCCACACCTCCGTCATAACTACCACCATTAATCCTAGTTGAATATCCCAATTTAGAGTATAAATGCCCAATATATTCTTCAAACTCATTTGGCTTTAACTGTTTTAACCAATCTAGCATCTGCCGCTCATTTAGCCAATGATTCTGGAATTTAAACTTTCTATTGCTAACCATAATTCTAAAACCTTTTTTAATTAGAACTAAAATGATAGAAATAGCAATAAACCCAAACGCGACATAAAAAAGCGGGCTGAAAGCTTCAAACCATTGGAGTGTAGTTAACATATAAGTTCAATAATAGTACATAGTTAAACGAATTATACTTCATATTAATAAGAATATTAACTAAACAAAATATCCTATTGTGGAAAAAAGATGACTGACTACAACTTGATATTACTACAGATTCTATCTCAATACCTTTCAAGAAATAGTCATTCTATAGTAAAATATTGCAAATTATTAAATATTTATATGGCTGACAAATCAATTCGACCAAGTGTTGTTATAGTTAAAGAAGGAAAAATCTTAGTTCTTAAGAGCAAGTATTCATCTGGAGAATTTTATCTTCTACCAGGTGGAAAGATTGAAAATATGGAAACTACTGTTGAAACTGCAATTCGTGAAGTAAAAGAAGAAACTAATTATGATATTTCAATAAAAAAACTACTATATTTACAAGAGTGGATTGATAAGATAAGAGCCAAGAATGTTATGTATATGGTATTTCTGGGTGAGATAAATAGCGGTAGCGAGACACATCTGAATGATCCATGGTTAAAGGAAGGAAAAATTGAAGGAATTGAGTGGAAAAGTGTAGAAGAATTAAAAGACGAAGAATTTCATCCTAAGGCAATTTTACCTATGCTTGAGGAAGACATTAAGAATGAGTTTAAAAACGATGCTATCTATATTGATCCAGAAATTAGCTAGCTTATGAGAACTCGTTGTATTTCATCTGCAATAGTTTGAGGCATTGATTCACTATCCTTATTCACATAATATGCCAAATTTATTGGTATTGTGCTGTTAGAAAATCCAATAGCATATTCACGGGCGTAATTCCTTGTCATTGTATATTCTTCTTCTACCAATTCTCTTGGTTTTGATCTCTTTTTACTGCTATCCCCCTGTTTTCTTTCCATCAATTCATCTACAGTACCTGCCTCTATTAAGACTACAGATAGTCCGATTCCTCTCTGATCTAGTTCAAAAGCTAATCGTTGTCGCAAATCCATCCTCATACCAGGTATCCATGGCTCATTAATAGCTCTAAGGGTCTCAGAGGTGATAGTAAAGTGTGTGTCATAGATAAGTGGAGACCTAGTATGGTTTGATATTTAATCAATCAGAAGTTGAAAGGATTTATCTTCATATAATCGCATATCTCCTTTAAAGAACTCCTTTCGTTGATCGTCTGCTACTCCTGCAACTTGACAGAGTAAGTTTCCAGAATTAATTACCTTAGCACCATTAAGATTAACTAGTTCGTTAACGATTGTGGTTTTCCCTGTACCTGAACATCCTCCTATAAGTATCATATGATTTGAATATTCTGATGAGTCAATCTCGGTCCTTTTGTAATATTGACCAATTGAGGCATCTTGTGGAGCCCATAATGAAAACCGTTCGATATTTGAGAAGGGCGTATCGGGTTGTTCTACAATATCTTCTTTTATTGTCATTGCTCCTCTACAATTGGGTTAACTAATTCAATAAACTCTTCACAATATTCAGCATGTGGTCTCACATGATCATAATTTCTATAGAATCTGAGATTAGGATGAACCATCTCTGCCATCGCCTGAAATGATGGTTCTCCAGTTTCTTTGCAAACAACCCTTGTGTCAAGTCCCATAATATTGCAACTCTCAAGATATGGACAAAAGTTGTGAGATTCAATTCTAATCTTAGTAGGAGAGATTCTTTCCATAACAATATCATTCGGATCCAGTTGCATATGATCAAAGTAGATTATATTAAATGCTACTTCCTCTGGTGATAATCCATTATATTTTTCAATCAAACTAGGACCATGCTCTAACATCCATTTTCTCTTCTTAGCTATTCGTTCCTGATTTACCCTCTCAATTTCCAAAGGATCATCATTCACACTACTAAGAGTCTGCATTTTCTTTTGAATTGCTGCCCATTCATCGTCTGAGTAAAGTCGTATCTCTTGCATAGAATTTATTTAAAAGTAAAATCTGCTAACCTTGTTAAAGATAGTTGATTAAATTCATCAGCAGTCATAGGCACTCTTCTTATAAACGCCTTTGCACTTACCAGTTTAATTAGATGATGTGCATAAGCCCTATGCCTTCCATCTTCAACCAAATCAACTGAAGAATCATCCTCTTGATTAATCATTCTATGAACAATTAATGGGCGAACCTTTCGCTCTGCCTCAATATCTTGTACATATCTTTGTGCTGTTGATGGGTACACTTTAGCCTCCCAACTTACTTGTAGATCAGCAACCCTTACATCTTCTAATAGTAAGTCTGAGTCAAAAAGAGCCCCGTAACATTCTTCAAGAGTATCATCAATACTTTCATTTGTTGTGTCTACCACTACACATTCGCAACCTAAACTAAACATTAATTCTCTATATCTTTGCTTCATTGTTTCATACTGATCTCTTGATTCTAAAGCGGCTTTTTCAAGACGAGATAGTTTTTTTCTAGACTGTGCTATTGTTAAAACTTCATCATACGATCTTTCAAATAACAAAATTCCTTTAGGCATTATAAAGTTCTCCTGCATTTCTTGCTGGGAAGGAAGTGGAGTACCATTAATTATATTTCCATAATAGAGAATGCTTGGAAAATATCTATCTTGTATTACTAGATTCAGAGGAAGATTTTTACTTGTTTTATCTAAAGCATACAGACCTTTAAAGTACATCTCTTTATAAGCTGGACTTAATTCACCAATAGAAACAGACTGTATTCCTGATTGTAATGTCGGATCCATGAACTCATGATTATACTGGCCTGGAATTGGACCATCATTAACGGATTTTTGAGAAAGTAATTTTGAGATTGTAGTTTTTCCAGTAAAATCTAACCCTTCTACTAGTGCATAAGGAACTTCATTACTCATTATAGATTTCTTTTATAAGTTAAATTAATTTGGGACTGCGTATTATTTATTAAAAATTTTAGAATCTTATCATTTTCAAATTTCATTTTTGGCGGATTCTGTATATCACACCATTCCACATCATCTACTTCATCAGATTTAAGAACTATGTCACCCAAATAATTAATAACTTCGATAATATAGCCACTGCTTTCAAGTTTAACTATTCCCTCTACACAGTAAAGATTCTTTATCTTTGAAATTATTTTTGAATTAATAATTTGTATACCTAGCTCTTCCTTCATTTCTCGTTCCAAACCTTTCTTGTAAGATTCCTTTATTGAAATATCACCACCTGGTAAACAAAGGTTATTCTTCGACTTACTTTTCTTTCTTCTGATCAATAGTACTTTTTCATTTTGTTTGATAATTGCTATCACATGACCTTTCAACTTTTCTCGGACGAATTTATGTCTATAATTCTCTATATCCTCCTTGTCCAGTTCAAGTGTTAATGTTATAGACTTATTTACAATCATTTAAAATATCCTTCCTTTGCTTCGTTATCTAATGCATTTCGATTACAACACTTGCAGAGTAACCCTTCAAAATCATGACTTTGATATACATCTTGTAATTTACCAGCTGCTTCTATTAAATAGCCCACACCAGGAGCTTTTTTCCCTTGATAAATTGATCCAGGTGTTGGATGAAATACGTTAAAAGCAGGAGCTACACCTCGGGCTGCTAGATAATCCCATCCTTCAAACATACTTTCAAGAGGTTCTAAGCCACCAACAAAAGTGGTATATGTACCATTTTTAAATACACCTGCTGCGTACTCTAAAGCGGCTATCATATTATCTCTTCCATAAGATTCATCCTTACCTGGACATACTTCCTTAAATAGTGCTGGATCCCAAACCTCAAGGTTAAATGAAATATGGTTCATTCCTGCTGCATATGCTTCATCAATTAAAGATAGATCTCTTGGAGGCATAGTTATTAAATTTCCATCGATTCTTCTACCAAGTGTATCTGATGCTGCCTTAACAGCCTCGATATACTCTCTAAACTCATCATCATGATTCCATATACTTCCACCTGAAAATTGAATGTGGTGAAGGTGATCACCTGTTTCTTGGATTGTTGATAATAGAGCCCTTACCATATCAGAGTTCTTATATTGCTCAGTCTCTCCGTATCGATTTTGAGTAGCCTTTAATGAACAGAATTTACAAGGTTGTGCACCTTCCCAATATGTACAAGTTTCTCGCATAAAAAACGAAACAGCTCCCATTCCGAGGGTAACCCCTATTCTTTTTGCAGGGATTCCTTTAACTACCTCTCTATCATAATATTCAGGTCTGTCATGAAAACCAACACCTGTAATTCTTTTCCCATCGTAATTTAGGGCAAACCCTTCATCCTCAGCAGCAATTTCCCATGGAGATTCATCTCTCCAATGTGTTCCTACTACAATATCATCTCCAAGTATTAATTCTTGAGGTACAGTTACTATTTTTGTGAAATCAGAACTATTATAGCTTCTAATTTTCTCTTTTACCTTTGACCCCACTGGTAATAAAGCACTTTCATGAAATCGCATGCCTTGCGAGAGAAGAGCAAGCTTAACATGAGCTGGATTAGAGAGATCGAGCTTTTCTACATCTGGGTCTTTTTCATACCCACCAGTTATCTCAATTAAATCTACCATTGTTAAAAGTTAATAAAGTTATTTAAAATATATTCAGGAACTTCTGATAATACTGTTCCTGTAGAATCTTCCTCATCTAATTGTTTGATTTTGATTACCTTGTCAATACCTGCCATCCTTGCTCCCTCAATGTCATTCTTTTCATCATTCCCAATAAATAGACATTCATTTTTTTTAATATGATATTTACTCAAAACAAGATCAAAAAATTTCGCATTTGGCTTTCTTACGCCAAAATCAACTGAAAAACCATAAAAATTGAAGTATTTTAAAATATCAAACTGAATCATGGCTGCGATTGAATACTGAGAATCTATTCCGAAAGGCGAGTTCGACAGTATTCCTAATTTATATGTTTTGCTTAGTTTTGATAGTACCTCATGTGTATTAGGGTCTAAATAAAGGGAATCAAAGTACTTTGAGGAAAAAATATGAATAATGTCTTTTGTGATTTTTTTATTTAAACCATAGATTTCAGAAAGACTAGAACCTAAATTATCTATATGAATCTCAATATCATTCTTATACTTTTTAATTCTGAGTTTATTAATTTCATTTTTAATATCTTTAAATTTAATTTGGCTCACACCTCTCTTATTCAGGTAGTCCAACACCTCATTAATACAATAATTAGATTCATTCTCTATATCTCCTGTAAGAGCTCTATCTCTAAAGTATAATAATGTCTCACCTAAATCAAAAATGATAGTTTTCATAAATTTAGTGATTCTCTAATTAAATTAAAATACCAACCCTCTTTATTGAAATTTACATCCTTACTATTGAACAATTTATTGTTAATTATGAAGTAGTCACTTAATCGAATACTAGACTCTGTCTTTGGAAAAAGAGCAACAGTCTTAGAGTCAGCAATGAAATCTTTTAGATATTTCAAAGTATTACCAGTATATGACCTGTCAATAATTATTGGCCTATCTATATCTTCCTTTGTTAGGTTTGAAATGAAATTTTTATCTAGTGGTGCTTTCCTGTATTGTTCATATGGATCGTGTGAATGATGATATTCAGTTAAGCATAAATTTTTGTTTTTTGTGGTATTGTAAAAACCGCGGAGAAAAGGTATCCCTGAATGTGCGACAAAAATATAACTATTTCCAAGTTCAGCAACTTCGTTCCAGACAGATCCTTCACGTGCATAATTTCCTGAATAAAGTTTAAATTTATCTTCAAAACCTTTTCTAGGTCCATACTTACTGTAATCTTTTTTAAATGTTTCGAGGATTGATGAATTTTTACATTCAACAACTTTCATTAGGTTAAGTTTTTGCTTTTGTTTCTTTATGCCTAATTCGCTTATTGCTTCGAATAGGATCTGATTTCTAATTGATCTAAGTATTGTTATATCATTTGAGACGAGGCGTATCTCAAATTCTGTGTGCTCAACTATTTCTACTGAAGCAAAATCAAATTCTTTTAGCAGTCGATTAATATTGGTTTGAATCCACACCCATATTTTAAAAATATCTTCTATATCAACTCTGTCTAATTCTTGTGGTATGTCAGATATATCAATGATACTCAACTCTGGTAATCTATTCCCTTGAGAATCATAGAAACCAAATCTATTGTGTACAGCACTCCATACTTTTTGAATCTGTTCTGACATCATTTGTTATTAATAAAATCAACGGGTAGTTCTTCTCCAACTCGTTTTATTTCTATTATCCGACTTACATCAACTGCTAACTCCATCGGTTCTCTTGACTCTGTATTTAAAGTAACCAGTCCTTCACCAGAATTATAATAATCCACTAATTCATTATTGGTGATTCTAAAACCATCAAGTAAATTCAGACCATTAAGTCCATCAGGTCTATTCTCAAGCTTATGCCTTTGTTCGATTCTTGTTACTAAAGTTTTATCGTCACAAATTAAATGTATATTTAACATTCTGATATTTAAACCAAGCTCCCTAACCCTTGTGTCAAAATCTTTTGCTTGGCGAATTGTCTTTATCGATCCTGGAAGAATAAATGAACTAGATTTGTCTAAATTGAAGGTAAGTTCTCCAACAAGAATACTGGTCATTAAGTCATCTGGTAAATGTTCACCATTTCTATAATTGGTTTCGAAAGGTTTTAAGATTGAAGAGTAACGCTGAGAGTAAGGATTAGGAATATTTTCAGTAAAGCATGCTCTTAATATTTCGCCAGTTGAAATGACATGAAAATCAAACTCAGAAGCTAATTGATGGGCAAGTGTGGATTTTCCTACTCCAGGTAATCCAAATAAATTTATAATAATTGGTTGCATGGTTTATATTAACTATGCACACGTAAGTGTGCATAGATTATATTATACTGTCAGAATACAGTCAACACTAGGAGTATGCTATAATTTGATATATAGAAAAGTTATTTGATTAATAGTATGAAGGTATTTCTTTCAGCAATTATTGAAGATAAAAAAAGGGTGGGTATCTTTAACTCCTTAAAAGAAGAAATTAGCCAAAATCATAGCTTAGAAGCTAGATCTAAAAAGCAATCTACCCAATCAGAATCAACAAAGTCAGGTATTACAAAGAAAGCAATAATCACCTCCGATTGTTGCATATTCGAAGTAACAACTCAGGATATTGACTTAGGATATCAGATATACCTATCATTGCAAAAAAGTAAGCCAACTTTAGTCCTGATGGATAAAAAATTCGGAGATCCTTCAGATATATTCATTGGATTTGACTCAAAATATCTTATCGCTAAAAATTATTCTAATAATCACGACTTGAGACTAATTGTCTCAAAATTTCTCAAAGAAAGTAATATAGAAAGTCGAGTTCGTTTTCACCTAGTGGTCGATAAGAGTCTAGATGATTATATTGAATGGGCAAGTACTGAATATAAGATAACTAAAACAGATGTTATAAAAAACTCACTACAAAATACCTTAGCAAACGACAGAAAGTATCGATTACTCAATGATAATAGCTAAACACCCAGAGATACCGTTCACTCAATAAGATTAGTTAGATTAATCCAATTTCTTTATATTTGACCTGATTGGACTAATCGTACACCATCCTTCTCTATTTATTTTGTATTTTCTTCCTTTCTAATATCTCTATCTCATTTTATTTCTTCTGGACGATCTAATCGATCAAAACTAAGTCCACTTAGCTCTTTGCTACTAAATAGTTATTGTTCCAAGGGCAAGCAAACCTTAATGAGTTGTAATAGAATTTATTTTTTAATTATGAATTTTGTGTGTCCTCATATTCAACAGTCCTATTTTTAAAATGATACTATTTAATCCAATTAAAATTTGATTGTTTCTAATCTAATAAGATAAATAGAGAACTATTATTGCGAATATCCACAAACCAAATATAGGACATATTAATATAATATCAAAAATCATAATCACAACATAAAAGCTTAGAACCAAGCGACTATCGAATTTACACGATTCGAGCCCTTTTAGGCGGTTTTGGAGGATTATAGGGACTTCACGAATTATCGCAAGCCCTAGAACTAGAGGAGAAAGCGATATAAAGGCAGGGGGACGAGTCTTGTCAGAACATTGCAATTCTGGCGGAGAGGACAGGATTCGAACCTGCGGTCCCTTGCGGAACACTGGTTTTCAAGACCAGCTCATTAGACCACTCTGACACCTCTCCATATTAAATTGTAACACTTTGGTTTTTCCCTCTCCGCTATGCTACGAGGGACTAATTCGCGTAAGTTCGCCTAGTGGCTCACTAACCGCTCATTGAGCAAGACCAGCTCATTAGACCACTCTGACACCTCTCCAATATTATTCTTTTTTTAAAGATTCAAAGTCTACTCCAAAGTGACTCTGCTTGCCCTTCGAAACCCTGACTTGATCAGGGGGAAGAAGGGACACTTCTCCATTTACCCCACAAAAGTGGGAATCAATTTGGCAAGTATAATTATAACAGTGTTTTTCACATATAAACAATTAAGTAACATGTGATAAATTTGAATAAATATCGGAAAGGTTACTACATTGATTAAGTTTACTACAGATATTCCTATAAAAGATAAATCTGTTTCCTTAAGTATGCGTG
Source organism: Candidatus Dojkabacteria bacterium (assembly GCA_020429395.1). Taxonomy (GTDB): domain Bacteria; phylum Patescibacteriota; class Dojkabacteria; order B142; family OLB20; genus JAJTYI01. The sequence continues at coordinate 30,256 of JAGQLL010000016.1, forward strand.
TCTCAGTCTCATTATTAAATCACCAAGATTTGGATCAATAATACCCATCTTGCTAAGTCTTTCATCAATAATCCTCTCTATTACTCCCGGGTCATTTTGATCTGCGACCATTTGAGAACTTGTGCTCCAGTCTTTTCCAGGCATGTATTCGTGTTCTAGATACAATATCATTTCCTTTATATCTCTTTCACTCAGTAAATTCTCGAATTCACCCCAATTCCCCATTTTATTACTCATATAATATAGCAACTTGTCTTTTCCATTTTCTAGTTTATTAATTTCTATTCTAAGTGTTTCAACATTTCTCAAAGCATTTATTCCTTCAATAGCCCCAATTGCTGAAGGATGTGTTGATTGGTAATCAAGCAATAGTCTCTGATTGACATAATTTGTAAGTGTCTCTAGATTATTCAATTTTGCTCCATTAAATTCTCCTAGAAGTGCACTGTTCTGTTCTAAAAGCCTTTGATCTAAGTTTGTAGCATATTCAGTTTCTGGATCTATATCTAGTCCAACCACCTCATTCAACCACAGAAATACATCTGTATATCCATCAATTGTAGCTAGATTTGCAGCTTTATATATTATTTCCTGCATATCAACTGAATATTTATACAACTCCCTATCCGGAGTCATACTCCTACCTGTGTATTCAATTCTTGTGTTATTTGTTTTTCCTTTGGCAGGTTCTGGATCACCATTCCTATTGCTCTCTAAAATAAGTAGTAATTTCTCTAAACCAATAGAAACCCGAAGTCTTGCATCTCCGTGAGTGTTTGGCATTACTAACTCTTGGATTAGAGTTGCTAAGCCTGCACGATCTGGATGTATAGATTGTCCTTCCAGCATCCTACATACAATCGTATCTCTAAGATTCCTATCAGGTTCAAGCATATCAGCGGGAGAGGCAGTAAGCATAACTTGGTTTAGAACATGTCTTGCATCAGCAACTTTCTTTCCTTCAATAAGTACGTCCTGTCCGAAAGTATGCCCTCCACTATAAGTTAATCCGTCTACCAACGTTCTGAAATAGATCATCAAGTTAGCAGTACTCTTTAAAATATTTGGAGATACAAATCCAGTTTTTTTATCAGCTTCTACATTAATTGATACGTGTCCTGCGTTCATTAACCAATGACTTAAATCCTTTACTTGATCTAACATTCCTTCTAATCCTCCTTCAAATCCATTTCCTTTAGCAATTCTATCCCAGTTTTCTTTTGTCTCTGCTGGAACAAGTTTTAAATTTTCTTCCATCATAATGGCAAGTTGATGGGAAAGAAAATCTACATATACAGCATATTTTGAAGGATCTCCGATTTTCAACGATCTAATTTGTTGTATTCTAAGGTCTGGAGATGTACCTGCTAGGTTAACCAAGGCGTCTTTGTTTTCGGCTTCTACCATCACTTCCCTAAGAAGTTCATGCGTCGCTAGCATCAATTCTGCAGTATCAGAGACTGGTGGATCTATCCCTAGCTCTCTCTGACATGCCATTAATTCATAAATCCCGTTTACAACTATTCCAAGTACTTCATCATTAAAGTTTTCAACCTTGTTTTCTAAAGAAAGGTTAAACTCAATTTCCGGTCCTATTGTTTTAGTTTCTGGATCAAGATTATGTTTTATATTCCAATCAGCTAATTCTTTTTCTTTGTCAGTAACCTCAGAGGCACTATCAGTTGGGTTCAACATAAGTACAGAGACCTCACTTTCTTGGAAAGCTTCTGGATCTTTTTGTACATTTACTTCAACCACTTCACCGGAGGCATCTTTTTTGGTTACTCTCCTCCATTTTCTATCTGGGACTAGGACAGTATACTCAGTTCCTGCAAGTACACCTTCACCTTCTCTAACTATTAATGACAATACAGCCGAACCGTTAAGATTGCCATCAAGGTCTCTACCAGGTGTGGTTTGTACGGTACCAAATTCTGAAAGTGTATCTATAAGTTCTCTGTAAGTCATAAGATCACCTTCTTTTTTCATTGTCTCTCCATTTAGTAGTGGAGTGGTTCCTTCTGTGCTCATTTGATTATAAAAACAAAAAAACCGCCTTTCGGCGGGATAAATAATTTTCATTCATATCATCCTACGCCGAATTAACGGTTGGTAAAGAGGATAATAATAAATGAACTGTTGTAATACATTTTTTTAGTTTAATCAAAAACTTTTGGAATTCTAGCACGATATATCTAATCTGACAATAAAAGATTTTTCTTTTTTTATTCTTTTTTATTGGAGAATAATTTATAAAGTTGGAATCCAGCTACTGCACCTAATAAATCAATAAATACATAAACTGCAGATGAAACCCCTAAACCTAACATTACGGCTGGATTTAGAAATGCACCTGCTCCGAAAAGTGAAGCAATTGCTAAACCAATTAACAAAGAACCTCCTATAACTACTCCGTACAATTCGTCATCAACAGCCTTATGAACAACCGCAGAAATACCAAAAGTGAAAATCAACATACCCAGAAATTCACCAAATAAAGCTGAATTTTCAGTAGAGAATGTTATCTCGGAAGATAACTCCAAGAGATTTGATAAATAGAACGCAGAAGCACCTCCTAGAAGCTGTGCCATCAGATAGGTAAATGCTTGTTTAGCATCGATTTTCTTGAGTGAAAAAATCCCCAAAGTTACTCCGGGATTAAGGTGGGAACCTGAGATACTTCCAATTGTATACACGAAAATTAGTAATGTTAGTGAAGCTAAAATTGCAGTAGAAACACTGAAGTCTCCTGAAATTGAAGTTATAACTACAATTGTAAGAATAAAAGTTCCGAAATATTCAGCAAAATATTTCTTTAAGTTTTTAGTATCTATTTCCATTTTATTTGCTTGATAAAAAATAATATTAATTGTATAGAATGTTTTCAATAAGCTTGATCGAGAGATCTACAGAAGGATCGAAAGTATTCAAATACAAAAATTCATTTTTAGTATGTTCTCCATTACCTATTGGACCAAGATAATCAATGCAGGCAATGTTGGGATTGAAAGCAGTAAGTCTGTTCATATCGGATGCTCCTCCTTTGTGTACTGCACCTATTTCTATTCCTAGTTCCATACCTGCTTTTTTAGCCAAACCAAACAACTTCTTATTCTGCTCTGTCTCTTCTACAGGATATCCATTTACTTTGTTAATTATTTCTAATTGTATCTTCTTATCATAAGGTTTGATTTTCTCTATAGCTTTTTTTACACGATTATATTCCTCTCTTGTCTCAATTCTGAGATCTACAACTATTTCTGCTTCAGGGGCTAAAATATTTAATGCTTGTCCACCATTAAATTTGCCAATATTGATGGTTGTTCCTTTTTCATAATCAGAGAAATTTAATATGTCCTGAGCCTGTGAAATTAGCTCATGGATAGTACTGTGCCTTTGATCCCGATTACTCAATACTCCAGAATGACCACCTGGACCAGTGGCTTTAATAGAGTAAGCCAAGATCCCTTTGCGTTTGGTAACTAGTAATTTCTGTTTTATATCAGGAATTTTATCTATACTCCCCTCCCCTTCATAAACTAGCAGATTATCTATCCTCTCAGAAATAGTCTCAAAGTCAGGATAAGTTGAAGTTAAAAAATGTTCTTCTTCACTAGTAAACAATAAGTTAATATTTTTTAACAACTTTTTCTTATGTAATTCTTTGACCGCTTCTAGGATTACCAATACCCCTGCTTTCATATCGGCAGTTCCGGGACCGAACAGTTTGTCTTCGGATAATTTAATATCAAAGTCGGAAATATCAGGATAAACAATATCTAAGTGTCCGGTCAGTGTTATTGATTTCGAGTTTGTATCCCAATTCTTTGACTTTCCAAATAATATGGGAGCGAGATCTTTGTTTGTGGATTCGTACGACTCCCAGGTAATTGGAATATATTTTAAATATTCTTTTACAAACTCCTGAGCTCTAATTACCTCATTTCTCTTAAACGCATAAGAATCAATTTTTATAAATTCGATCAATTTTTCTATGAGTACCTTTTTCATTTGCTTGTTTTTAATTAATTGATTTTACAAGAAATAGTTAAATCTGCCTATAATTTTAATAAATAACAAATTTTTGGTTGTTCTACTCATTGTTAAAATACTGCTATAATAGTCTATCTTTGATTTTGAATAAAATGAAATATAAGTCCAAAGTGACGCCGAAGAAGCGTTCTCGTAAGGTGAATCCTTCACGGATTAAAACTTACTCTAGTCAAAACTGGCTTAAACAATCTAAAGCAGGAAGTAGAAAATCTAAAAAGAAAAAAAGAATCACAAGCAAGCGAGTTAAAAAGATTTTATATATCTTCCTTTTATTTGTTGTTGTTTCCTGTTTTGTTGGATTGATTGCGGTTCTTACATACGTTCAGTCATTGACTGAAGATTTACCAAGTCCAGATAAGCCATTTGGACCAAAAAATTCTGCGAGTGAAATTTATGATCGTAATGGAAAACTTCTCTATAGAGTATTTGCAGATCAAAATGCAGACCCTGTAAAAATTGAAGAAGTTCCCGAATTGCTTAAATGGTCATTCCTTGCTGCTGAAGATATTGACTTTTATGATCATCCAGGAGTTGATATACCAGGAGTTATAAGATGTGGATTGAGATATGCCACAGATGGTAGTGAGACATGTGGTGCGAGTACAGTTACACAACAGCTTATCAAACAGACTGCACTGACAAATGAAAGAAAGATAGAAAGGAAAGTGAAGGAAATTATACTTGCACTTCAGATTGAGCAAGATAGAGATAAAGATGAGATTTTGGAAATGTATCTCACAATTGCACCCGAAGGAAGTAATGTTTATGGTGTAACTTCCGCTTCTAAGTTCTATTTTGATAAAGAGCTCAAGGATTTAAATTTGGCAGAGATGGCTATTATAGCTTCTATTCCTCAAGATCCAACCAGGCTCTCCCCTACAAAATCCGCCAATCCAGAAGAAGCGAAAGTCAAAGTTAAAGCGAGACAAGAATATGTCTTGAACCAACTTGAGAAATACATGGATAAGATAAACAAAGAGATAAAGGAATCCACTGGAGAAGAAAATGTATTGACCAAAGAAATGATTGATGAAGCGAGAGGTTTTGAGTTGGCTTACAAAGAGCCAAGATTCGAGATTAAGGCTCCTCATTTTGTGTTTTTTGCTCAAAAATTACTTCAAAATAGACCTTATAACAACGGAGAACCGTTTACATTGAATGAACTTGAAACTCAAGGATTGAGAATCTACACAACACTTGATTCTGATTATCAACAAATAGCTGAGGAACAAGTAAAAGTTGGTGTGGATACTTACGGAAAGCAATATGGAGCATCAAATGCATCCCTAGTATCTTTGAATCCAAAGACTGGTGAGATTTTAGCAATGGTTGGCTCATATGACTTTTTTGGCGCAGAATCACCCGAGGGTTGTACAGTTGGTTTAGATTGTAGATTTGAACCGAAAGTTAATATTTCGGACACATTACAATCTTACGGATCTTCTATGAAAAGTATGGTCTACTACAAAGCTATCATGGACAAGGTTGTATTCACTGGCTCAGTAATACCAGATGTACCAATTCAAATCGGAAATTATAAACCTAAAAACTATGAAGGAGGCTTTATTGGCCTAAATACGGTTCGTCATCATTTAGTGGAGTCTAGAAATATTCCTGCTATAGAAATGATTCAGGCCGTAGGTGTCGAGAACTTCATCGCAGAGATGAAAAAATGGGGCTACACCACATTCACAAATCCTGAAGGATACGGACCTGCTGTTTCTGTAGGAGGAGCCGACATAAAGCTAATTGAGCATGCACAGGCTTATGGCGTCCTTGCAAATGCAGGTAACTTTACTCCCTACGAAGCAATATTGAAAATTGAAGACAAATCTGGAGAGATATTATACGAACATAAAGCAGAGTCAACTTTGGTAGCTGATCCGAGAGGCGTATATCTAGTGAATCACATGCTTAATGGTAAAAACAAAGGTCCTGGAGTAAGTTGGGACGGTCGTGATATTGCTGGTAAAACAGGGACCTCTGAAGGACAAAGAGAGACATTGTTTGCCACTTATACTCCAGAAATTGTTGCTGTTGGTTGGCTAGGTAATAACAATAACGAAGGAATGCGTTATGGAGCTTCAGGTCTTACCTCCGCCAAACCTTGGGTCTCTGAGTTCGTGAAAAGAATTGGTGACTCAATTCCAAAAACTGAATTCCCTCGCCCAGAAGGAATTGAATTTAGTAATGCAAGTTGTAAAATTAATGACAAGTTTGGATGCGAAAATTACAAGGGAGACTTAGCTATTACTGGCTTCAAGGTCCCAGCATATGTAGAGTTCCAAGAAGTTGAGGTATGTACGGACCAAACAGATAAACTTGCAAGAGAAATCGATATAAAAGTCGGTCAATCTACAAAGTTAAATGCAGCCAAATACACCATGCCGGTCAAAGATTTACAGGTTTTTCTTGATAATTATTTGAAAGGAAGTGATAATTTTTTCACAATTCCAACTGAGTACTGCACAATAAATCGTAATCCTAATGGTGTATCCGAACCGTGGGCAAATATTACATCCCCCGCTTCAGGTGCAATCTTATCAAAAGATCTTGTTATTGCCTATGAAGCATTTTCACCTGATAGTGAGGTAGATAGAGTTGAATTTTATTTAGATAATACCCTATTGGGTAAATCAACTAATGCAGCGGGCAGTGCAAATTTTGATATCAGTTCCCAAACACCTGGTAGTAGGACTCTTAAACTTGTGGTTTTTGATAAAGCAGGTAAGAATGGTACTACAAGCATACCTGTTGAAATCATAGGCGTCTTAAATATCACTTCTCCGGCAAATAATGCAGAAGTAAAAAAAGGAGATTTTGTTGATGTTACTTTCAATTACACAGGAGGAACAATGAACCAAATTTCTTTAATAGTCGATGATAAAGTAGTTACACAATGTTCTACTACTAAATGCACATGGGAAGTAAAAAATGATCCGGGTGATGTTAAATTAAAAGTGCGAGGCAAAAAAGCTGGAGAAACAATTGAATCAAAAACTATCACAATAAAAGTAAAAGCTGGTGCTGTAGTACCAACAATTATTCCAGATTAATATATTACGAAGTTCTTAGTTTCAAGCTTAACTTTGACTGTAGTTCTTTTGCAATAAAAGTTTCTAGCTTGTCGACTTCGCTATCCGTAAGTGTCTTCTCTACACTTGAGAATGTTAATGTTATAGTATAGCTATTCTCCCCTTTCTCATTGGTGTAAGTATCTTTAAGAACTACATCTTTAAGTAATTCTATATCAAGGTTTTTTATTGTTTTTTCAATATTTGAATAGTTCACATTTGTAGGAATCCAAAAACTAAGATCTCTATTTGTGTCAGGGAAACTCGGAAGTGATTTGTAAGCTCTTTGATTATCCACGAAGGGTAATAGCTTATCTAAGTTAAGTTCTAATACCGAAACTTTACCTTGTAGTTCGTTATTAAAGATAACCTCTGGGTGCATTAAACCAATATTCCCAATGTGTTCGTCATTGAGAAAAACTTCTGAAGACTGGTAAGGATGAAATGTTTTCGAATATTTATTTCCAGAAGAAATGACTTTATATTCGAAAGTTATATCTAATAATTTAGATAAATATTCAGTTATACCTTTTATATCTAGGAATGGAATAGGTGCATCATCTTTATGATTAATTGCAATTGAAATTGTCCATGGTTGTATATGAATTCCTTCTTTGTCGTGTTTTTTATCTACAATTCGATTAATCTCAAAGATTTTTAAGTCGAGATTTTTTGGTTGGTTTTTCTTTATGATACTAACCATACTAGGTATTAGTGAGTTTCTTACGTATTTTAGTTCTGGTGCCAACGGGTTCGATAACTTCAAGTTATATGTAGGTTTTAAATTTGATTTGGTTATATCCAATTCAGAGATAAAACTGTATGTCTTTACCTCTGTATAACCAAGTGCACTTAAAGAATTTGTGAATAGTCTGAATAATTCACTCAAATTATATTTTTTTGCAGGTGTAAGATCTTTCTCTGGAAGTTTAGGCACTATATTTTTAAATCCATAGATTCGGGCAACCTCCTCGACTAAGTCTTCTTTTATATTTATATCTTTTCGGAATGACGGAATAACAAAGGTTAAAAGTGTCTGAGTCTCTAGATTTGGCTCAGATCCGTCTGAGTTTTCCTGTTCTAACAAGTTAATTTGCAGTCTTTCCAATAGATCGATGATTTCATACTTTGTAAAATCTGTAGAGAGTAATCTATTAATCATTTTAACTTCTAACTCAACCTTCTTTTGTATGGTTGGCTCTGGGTAATAATCATATAATTCATCTGCTACCTCCCCTCCAGTAAGATCAGATATTAGTGTGTATGCGTTTCGGATTGTTGATACTGTAAGATTCTCATCTAAACCTTTTTCAAATCTTGTACTTGCTTCTGAGCGTAGTCCTAATTGCCTAGAACTTCTTCGGATATTGTACATATCGAAATTAGCTGCCTCTAATATGATTGTAGTTGTTTCAGTTGAAATTTGAGAATTGTAACCCCCCATAATACCCGCAATATCTTCAACTGACTTTTCGTCAGCTATTACTACAGTTGTGTTATCGAGATTTCTTTCAACCCCATCTAGTGTTTTAACCTTTTCATTATTTTTGGCTTTTCGGACAATTAACTTATTACCAATAAGTTTGTCATAGTTATATGCGTGTAGTGGTTGTCCTTTGTCTAACATAACGAAGTTAGTGATATCCACAACATTATTAATAGACCTTTCCCCTACTGAACTTAATCTAGCTTTAAGCCACAATGGAGAATCTTTTACAGTCAAATTTTCAACTAACAAAGCACTAAATCTTTTACATAAGTCTTTGCCAACTGAAATTTCAATATCAATTTTTTTATCGGAGCCATTTGGAAGAATTGACTCAGGAGCAGTTGTATCTTCGAGAAAGTCGATTGCAAGGATTGCTGAGAGTTCTCTTGCGATACCTGTATGTGAGAAACAATCACCTCTATGAGAAAGTGATTTATTTTCGATTTCATATACCCAATCTTTTAACAATTCGGTTAAATCTTCACCAACAGGTATATTCTCTTCTAAAATCATAATCCCTGAGTGGTCGTCTCCAATACCAAGTTCTCTTTCAGAACAAATCATCCCATTGGACTCTACCCCACGAATAGTAGTCGTATTAATATCAATTGTTTCGCCTTTTGTATCTGCATAAACTCTACCACCTGATAAACAAACTGCGACCTTTATTTTTTCCCTAACATTTGGAGCACCACATACTACTTGAATGCGATTGTCTCCGTCTGTAGTAACTTGGCAGATGCTCAGCTTATCACTATTTTCATGTTTCTTGGTTTCGATGACTTCTCCTACAACAATACTGGATAAATCCTGTCTGACGGGAATAATTTGTTCCACTTCGGCGAGACTAGTTGTCAATGATTCGGCTATTGCTTCAGTTGAAAATTTATCAATTTCTGGGAGATAATTTTTAAGCCATTTATGTGATATAAGCATATTTACGTAATAATTCTAAAATTGTTTAAGAAAATCAAACTTTCCACTATAGAAATGTCTTATATCTTCAATGTTATATTTCAACATCACTAATCTTTCCAAACCAAAACCCCAAGCAAAACCACTATATACATCACTATCTATTCCTCCCATTTTTAAGACATTTGGGTGTATCATTCCACAGCCTAGAATTTCAAGCCATCCAGTACCTTTGCAAACGTTGCAACCTTTGCCGTCACATAAGATACATGTTAATGACATCATTCCCCCGGGTTCGACAAATGGGAAGAAGTCTGGAGTAAATTTCACCTCAACATCTTTTTCATAAAACTCGCTGAAAAAGGTCTTTAGTGTTGCGAGCATATTATTCAAGGTTACGTTCTTGTCTACATACACACCTTCGACTTGTGTAAATGTATGCTCGTGTCTTGCGTCTGTAGCTTCATGGCGAAAACATCTTCCAGGGACAATAACTCTAATTGGGGTCTTGAATTCCTTTAGGATTCGATTTTGCATTGAAGATGTGTGGGTAATCGCTATATGTTCGTCTTCTGTCCAAAATGTGTCCCAATTATCTCTAGCAGGATGTCCTTCTGGTAAATTCACTGCCGTAAAATTATGATAATCATCATCGATTTCATAAGGATAGATAATATCGAATCCCATTCTTTGGAAAATATCTTCAGTTTTCCATTGCATCTGTGTTACTGGGTGAATGTGTCCGATTTGAGGCTCATAAACAGGTAGTGTTACATCAATTTTTTCTTTGTCCGAAATCTTGCTGTGTTTGATCTTTAACAAT
>JAGQLL010000016.1:40682-41300 GCA_020429395.1 Candidatus Dojkabacteria bacterium
ACCCTTCTGTCCTCGTCAGAGAAATCTTTCAAAGTTCTTAAAATATCTGTGAGTTTAGATTTTCTACCGAGAAATTGAACACGGAGTTCTTCATTTTCTTCAAGGGTAGTGACTTTTTCAAGCAGGGGTTTGGCTGTATCAATCAAGTTCTTGACGTCATCAAGCGTTTTTTGTAGGTCCGGTTTTGATGGGCTCATATGACACTAAGTAGTGTTTTATTTTTTTACTGCTTTGACTACTTCTGCAAAGACTTCTTTGTTGTGTAGTCCAAGTTCTGAAAGAATTTTTCTGTTTAGATGAATATCCTTTAACTTAAGTCCATGGATGAATTCACCATACTTCATATCGTGTTCAGAAAGAGCTGCGTTTATTCTCTCGATCCAAAGTCTTCGAAAGTCACCTGATCGCTTTCTTCGATGTGCATATGAATATTGACCTGCGTGAAGCATTGCTTCTTTGGCACGTCTATATAGTTTTGAATATGATAATCTATAGCCTTTTGTGCTATTTAGTACTTTTTTGTGTTTTTGATTTTTTGTTTTACCTCTTTTAACCCTCATTTAATTACGATAATAAACTAATAATTTTTTTAGATTCGGTTTTACTACCAAGTGAGCT
>JAGQLL010000016.1:41404-43369 GCA_020429395.1 Candidatus Dojkabacteria bacterium
TTTTTGGTAACTCTAAACCTTTTAGCTGATGCTTTATGTGTTTTTTGTTTGTTTTTCATCGTTATTAATTGTTTTCTTAACAGGTCTAACTATTAATGAAAGATCTCTGCCATAAAATTTAGCTGGTTGGTCGTATTCAATTTTACCTTCCAGATTTGTAAGTACTTTTTTTAATACTGATTCAAGTTGTTCTCTAGCTACTCTACCCTTTGCTTTAATTGTTATTTTAACAGGGTGTTTCTTTGCGAGAAACTCCTCAACTTTTGTTAATTTGTGTGCTAAATCCCCATCTCCGATGAAAGATTTAAACCACATTTCTTTAATTTCAACTCCTTTACCTTTGTTTTCTTTCCTCTTTTTTTCTTGTTGATACTTAAATTTCGACCAAGACATAATTTTCCCTACTGGGGGTTTTGCTTTTGAAGCAACTTCTATCAAGTCAAGTTCTCTTTCTCTTGCTATGTCTAATGCTTGAGCTAGGCTAATTACCCCTAGGCTCTCTCCTTCTTCATCAATTACAAGTAACTCAGGACTTTTGATTTGTTCATTCATAGAATATTTTTCTATCAATGTGTCCTTTTCTCTTGAAAAGTATTGTTTATTTATCGTTCTAACAAAAAAATATTAAATATTTGTTGTTCTAATCACAACAAAACCAACAGCAACAATCTGTCAGCACATTGATATTAACAGAACAAGTGTAATTTTTCAATCCTTTGAGATTGGTTAAAGGTCTAGTTCTAGAGCTATCTCTTGTTCTAACTTGTTAACAAATTCGTTTATTCTCATTAAACCAATATCTTGTCCATTCGACTTAATCGAGATAGAGTCGGTATTTGCCTCTTTTTCACCAATTATAACCAAGTATGGTGTATGTCTGCCCATTGATTCAGCTATTTGAGATTCAGGATTTGTAGTATTTTGATTGAATTCCACTCTCAAATTTTCTTTTTTAAGTTCTCTCAATACTTTTATTGCTCTGTGGTTGTATTTGGATTCTAATGCGATAATTTCGACCTGTACTGGCTCCAGCCATAGTGGAAGTGATCCTTCACCGTGTTCAAGTAATAAATCAATCAATCTTTCGATATTAATTACTATATCGGTATGAACGAAATATTTTTGTTTATCATCTTTTGTTAATAATTTTGAAGGTAATATTGGGTCCAAGGTTATTTTCGATATTTCCCAACTCCTTGAGTATTTATCTTTTACCTCTATTGTTAATTTGGGGCCATAAAAGTCAGCCCTACCCTCTCTAATTCTAGAGGGGATCTTCAGTTCAAGTAACAATTCTTTTAATGATGAAATGCTTTTCTCCCATAGTTTTTCATCGTAAATATATTTGCTCAAATCCTGATAATCCGGAATATCAATAATTATTTTAAATTGGCTAAAACCAAAAGCCTTGAGAGAAGTGCCAATCAACCTAATATTTTCAGTTAACACTTCTTTTAGATTTTCTTCTTTGACTAGACTAATCACTTGCGCATCTGTTGTCTCAAGAAAGTCTTCAAGATGTTCAATTTTAATTTCTTTTGAATTATGTAAATTGCCTTGATAAGTTTTTGAAACTGATCCAAATTCTGTTTTGTCGGTACTACTTTTTGAACTAGCGCTTGTAATTGCTCTTTCAACCAAAAAACTACGTAGGTTATTCCTATAAAATACATCTTTTGAGTTTTGAGTTCCTTTAATCTGTGAAGTATGCATGAATTCCGGGAATTTTTCGACTAAGAATGCAGGTTTGTTTGAAACCCATGGGGGTTGCATCAATTGAAAGTCGAATTCAATTATTTGCTCTTCAAGGAATCTAGTTAGGTTTTGTTGTAATAAAATTCCGTCTTTTAACCAAATTGGAGAAGATACGTCTTTCTCATCCTCAAGTATAAGATATTTTAATTTTTGTGCGATTAGAATACTGTTAATCTCACTTAATCTTTTTTGGTTTTCAAGGTAATCATT
>JAGQLL010000017.1 GCA_020429395.1 Candidatus Dojkabacteria bacterium
AAGCAGAAGAGTACTCAAATACAATCTCAAATACGTTGATGTTTTTTGAGCTCGAACTCCTCGAAATTCCCGAAAAATCAATTAATAAATATCTGGAAAGTCCAGAATTAGAAAATTACAAGCAATTCCTTACAAGAATCTTAAAATTTAAAGTCCATACACTAAAAGAAAATGAGGAAATAATTATAAACAAGAAGAACCAAAGTGGTGCAAGTGCATTTATAAGACTTTACGATCAAATAAGTGCTGAATTAGAATTCCCTCTTGAGATTGATTACAAAGTTAAGAATTATAACTATTCAGAAATAACCAATATATTGTCTGGTCATAAAGATAGAAAATTAAGAGAGTCTTCAGCAAAATCCATTACGAGTGTATATAAAAAAAATGCCCGGACTTTTGGATTCATATTGAATACTCTATTACATGATAAAAAAATCACAGACGATATTCGTAATTATAAATTCCCTCAAGAGTCTACTTTTTTAAGTGATGAAGTCGATGCAAAGACCGTGGTGTCTATGACAGATACAATTAAATCAAATTACCAACTCAGTGAAAAATTCTACAAAACCAAGAGTAAGATACTTGGTGAAGAGCTATTTGAATGGGATCGTTATTCAATAATCTATCCCGAAATAGACGAACCAGTCTACACATACGAAGAAGCCAAAGATTTGATTTTGAATGCATTTATGGAGTTCTCACCAGTTTTCTACGAAATCGCGAAGAAATTTTTTGATAATAATTGGATAGATGCAGAATTATCAAAAGGCAAGAAATCAGGGGCGTTCTGTGCTTACACTGTTCCTACAAAAAACCCTTACATTCTTACAAATTTCACAGGCAAAGCGAACGACGTACGCACTCTAGCGCACGAATTAGGTCATGCAATTCATGGGTATTTGAGTAAAGAGCAAACTCTTCTAAATTTTTGGCCAGTGACGCCTTTCGCTGAAATTGCGAGCATATTTTGTGAAAATCTTGTCTTTAGAAAAATTTTCGAATCCACTTATGATACTAAACAGAAAATAAATTTACTTGGTGGTAGATTACAAGAGATTTTCGCTACCATATTTAGACAGAATGCATTCTATCTCTACGAATCGGAGTTGCATAAGTTGAGAAGAGAGAAGGGTGAACTAAATATTGATGAATTTAGTGATAATTTTCAAAAGTTTTTACAGCCGATGTTTGGAAAAGGTTTAACATTATCCAAGGGGCATAGATTCTGGTGGATAGCTATTGCTCATTTCTATCATTACAATTTTTATGTCTTCTCATACGCTTTCGGACAATCCTTAAGCAATGCTCTATATGGTCATTATCTTGACGATGGAGATGAATTCACAAATAAATATATCGAAGTACTAAAGAAAGGCAGTTCACTAGAATTAAACGAATTAATAAAAATGCTCGACGTGGATATACATCGACAAAGTTTCTGGGAGGAAGGGCTAGAGCCGATTGCACAATATATTAAAGAGTTTGACGATTTAACAAAGCTTGTATTAAGTTAAGAAGAAAAACACCGTGTTAGTCTACTTGAAGTTATGGACTGACATGCCTATAATCAAATGATTGATATACAAATCATATGCAAATAAACACAGACTCAAAAACAATCGACAAATTTCTTGATCACAAGATTGATCAAATTTATCCATCAGCCGAAGAGCTTAGGAAGAGGCTAGAATCAGGCGAACGTTTAAAATTCTACATCGGCGCCGATGCTACAGGACCCAACCTTCATCTAGGACATTTGATTCCAATACTAAAGCTTAAAGAATTACAACAAATGGGTCATGAAATTATATTTTTAGTTGGAGATTTCACCGCAAGACTAGGGGACCCTACAGATAAATCTGAAACACGTAAACTACTTTCAAAAGAAGCAGTTGAAGAAAATTCGAAAGAATATCAAAAGCAAATCGCTAAATATATAGACTTTGAAGGTTCCAACAATCCAGCAAGAATAGTTTTCAACTCAACTTGGAATGAAAAGCTATCCTTAAGTGATGTAATAGAGCTTGCTTCACACACCACAGTTCAACAAATGTTAGAAAGGGATATGTTTGAAGAAAGAATAAAAAATAACAAACCAATATTTCTCCATGAATTTTTATACCCACTTATACAAGGTTATGATTCAGTAGAGATGGGAGTCGATGGTGAATTTGGAGGAAGAGACCAAACCTTTAATATGTTGATGGGCAGAACTCTAATGAAGGCATACAAAAATAAAGATAAGTTCGTATTAACAACTCACTTCCTGCTTTCTGCAGATGGTGTTAATAAAATGAGCAAAAGTATCGGGAACTGTATATTTATAAATGATAGTGCAGAAACGAAATATGCGAAAGTGATGAGTATTCCTGATGATTTAATTATCCATTACTACAAACTAGCAACAAATAAATCACAAGAAGAAATTGAAGTTATTGAAAATCGCCTAAAAACCGAAAATGACCCTATGAAAATCAAAAAAGAACTCGCTTATGAAATTACACAAATTCATGAAGGGGAGGAGCAAGCAAAAAAAGCCGAAGAATTTTTCACAAATACCGTTCAAAATAATTTAGCACCTGAGACAACAGATACTTTTTCTGTATCAAATTTTACTAATGATACCCCAACTCTTAAAGAAATAATTACATCAACAAACGGGGTAGAGAGTAACGCAGAAGCAAAAAGATTGATCAGATCAAATGCAGTAGAGATAAATGGTTTTGTAGAAACAGATATTAACAAACAATTTGATAGCAAAGACCTCAAATTCCTACGCGTAGGAAAGAAATTTTGGATTAAATTTATTGATTAAACTAAAAATGCCAAAGATAAAAAGCTTACTAAGAACATCATACAAAAAAAATATCACATTATTAAAATGGATATTTTCTATAGTCGTCATACTAGGAATAGTTGTGGTACCAATACTTTCCGCAGTTCTAAGTATTTAAAAAATGCATCTAACCGATAATATAATTAGCTTGCCTGGTGTAGGGTATAAATATGGTGCTTTATTATCACAGTTAGGAATTGAAACCGTAAACGATCTCTTAAATTACTTTCCAACATATTACAAAGATTCATCTACAGTAGGCATGTTATCCGATCTTGATAAAATTCAGAAAAGAACGGTCAATGCTACTCTTACTCAACTAAAGAATATTCGCTTAAGAAATGGAAAGTTCATCCAAAAGGGGAAACTTTCAGATGGAGAGGTTGAACTAAACGTTACCTGGTTTAACCAGCCTTACCTTACAAAGACTTTAATGCCTCCTGTAGAGCTTTTGGTGAGTGGGAAATTAAGCTCCAAAGCTACAAAGCCGGAGTTAATTTCTCCTGAATTTGAAATAGTTAAAAATGAAGATTACGAAAATATTCATATAGGAAGGATTGTTCCAGTATATCCTCTTACCAAAGGAGTCACATCCAAATGGTTAAGGGTAAAAATAAAATATTTAATAGATAATGTCGATCTAATAGATGATTTAGTGGATCAATTACCAGAAGTGATTAGAGAAAAATACAAACTATTAGAATTAACAGACGCATTAAGAAAAATTCATTTTGCAGAAACTAGCAATGATATTACAGAAGCCAGAAGAAGACTTGGTTTTGACGAATTACTAAACATCCAAAAGAAGTTAATAGAAAATGGTCTTAAAATAAAAACTCAGCCTGCTTTTAACATCCCAGTTAATAGAAAGAGCATAGATTTCCTCATAACAAAATTGCCTTTCGAACTTACAGAAAGTCAGAAAACGACGATCAAAGAAATACATCAAGACATTGCTAAGCCACATCCTATGAGAAGACTTCTTCAGGGAGATGTCGGAAGTGGAAAAACAATTGTTGCATTGTTAGGTATGTTACCGGTGTTAGAGAAAGGGCATCAGATTGTTTTACTCGCTCCAACGGGAATCCTTGCTCAACAGCATTTCCAAAGTATTTCGAAACTACTTGATAAAAAATACAAAGTCAGCTTGATAACAAAAGAAACCTACAAAGAAATTGACTCTAAAAGCCAATTACTCATAGGGACACATGCCATTCTTAAACATAAACATGAGCTTATCAACAATCTTGCAATGGTGATTGTCGATGAACAGCACAGATTCGGAGTTGAACAAAGAAGGGAGCTTCTAGAATTGAGAGCGGAGAATAAAGTTCCTCATCTTCTTCAACTTACAGCTACTCCAATACCTCGAACTGTAGCATTAACCTTGTTTGGTGATTACCAAGTAAGCAAGATTTATCCACCAAAGGAAAGAAAAGTGATACGAACATTTTTGGTCCCTGAGGAAAAGCGAGAAGACTCATACAAATGGATTAAGGATGTGATAAGCAATAGCGGTCAGGCATTTTGGATTTTCCCTGCAATCGAAGAATCAGAGAAAATACAGATTAAAAATTTAGAACAGTCTTATCCAATCATTGAAAAATTATTCAATGATTATAAAACTGCTGTTATACATGGAAAAATCAAAGCAGAAATTAAAGATAGAAAGATTGAAGAGTTTGCTGATGCGAAAACCCAGATTCTAGTATCTACTACTGTAGTAGAAGTGGGAATCGATATACCAGGTGCAAACCTAATAATCATTGAGTCTGCAGAACGCTTTGGACTAGCTCAATTACATCAGTTGAGGGGTAGGGTAGGTCGCAAAAATCAAGACGCTTGGTGTCTCTTATATTATAATGAAAATAAAGAAGAAGTTCGTAATCGACTAGAATACTTTGCAAAAAACACCGATGGTATTAAAATAGCAGAGTACGATCTAAATAGACGAGGTCCTGGAGAAGTGTATGGAATTATTCAATCTGGTCTTCCAAATTTGAAAATTGCTCGTTTTAGTAATCTAGAACAATTAAAACAAGTTCAAGAAGCTTCTGAAATTTTATATAGAAAGTAATTATGACAATACTTCAATCACTAATACTAGGTATGGTTCAAGGAATTACGGAATTTCTGCCTATTTCTAGCTCTGCTCATTTAGTACTAGTGCCAGAATTTTTTAACTGGGGCGAACATTCACTAACATTTGATATCGTAGCTCATTCAGGCACATTGCTCGCAATAGTAATCTATTATAGAAAACGTCTACTTTCTATATTTAATTCATTGCTTAAACAGAAAAAAGAAAGTAAGTATAAGAATTTATTAATCAATATAATACTCACAACAATTCCCACAGTCATTATTTATTTCTTATTAAAAGATTATATTGATGAGATCTTAGGTAGTACTGAAGTCATTCAGTTTACTTTGATAATAGGAGGTGTCTTACTTCTTATCGCCGATATTTATTCCAAGAAAAATACAAATCATAAAAAGATATCCCATTTATCAGCATCTTTGATCGGTATTGGACAGGGCTTGAGTTTGATTCGTGGGATGTCGAGATCAGGGACTATGTTAACAATCGGGCTTTTCTCCAAAATCGATAGAAAACAATTACTGGAATATGTCTTTCTGGCAAGTATACCTATTATCTCTGCTGGTTTACTTTTAAAATCAATTGAATATGTAAATAATCCAACAGGGGAGGGGATTGCAATATTGTTTTTGGGTTTTATAAGTTCATTTTTCAGCGGATTATTAGCAATAAACTTATTAAATAGACTAATTGATAAAAATATCATTCTGTTTAGCGCTATTTACAGGATTGTCATAGCATTATTAATGATTTTTATATGAAAAATTTCCCAATCAAAGTCTTACTTGAGGATATAAGATCTGCTTTCAATGTTGGTTCAATTTTCCGTACTTCTGACGCAGCGGGGATAGAAGAGTTAATTCTCACCGGAATTACACCATATCCGCCACATAATCGCATTCCGAAAACCGCACTGGGCGCTACAGAATCTGTAAAATGGCAATACATCCCGGATAAAATAAAAGCAGCAGAGTATTGCGATAAAACCACCGAGATAATCGGAGTTGAAATAACAGATGATGCGGTGAGTTATTTCGATTGGGATTTTAGAAAACCTACAACTCTAATTTTTGGTAACGAAATCTCAGGTATAAGCGCAGAAATGTTAAGCAAATGTAAAAAAATCGTTAAAATCCCTATGTATGGCACCAAACACTCACTTAACATTACCACAAGTTACGGTATAGTAGTATATGAAATAGTCCGACAGTGGACCACTCCCGGAGGTTCCCACGAAATCAGCTAACAACAAAGGCTTCACAAAGTTCAAAATTACAAATAATCGGGCAAACATGCTATAATAGTGCATATCCATAACACCTATGAATAATTATAAAGTTTTACACAACTTATCATTATTTTCATTGCTAGCATTTGTAGCTTGCATTGCAATAATACTCACTGGCTTTGCATTCAGATCGAATTTGATTTTTTCAACAGGATTAGTGTTGCTCGTGACAACAGTTCCTACATTGATTATATTAAGAGTAAGTTTATTCAATTAATTCATGTCGAGGATCACTGCCGGTACGGCTAAAAATACGAAGCTATTGGTTGCTGACGGAATAACTAGACCAATTACAGACAGAATTAAAATCTCTCTTTTTGATACACTTAATCCAGTCCTAGGAAATTCTATTTGTTTAGATTTATTTGCAGGAAGTGGTGCAATTGGACTAGAAGCTCTTAGTCGAGGAGCAAAACATACAACATTCGTAGAAAATGACCCTGATGCTGCTAAATTAATAACCGAGAATGGTAGAAGGGCGAAACTTGAGAATCAAATAGACGTTGTAGAGATGCTAGTACAAGATTATCTTAAAAATTGTAGAAACCGATTTGATTTAATTTTCATTGATCCTCCATTTCCAATTCCACAAGAAGAAAAATTGGATGTGACTAAATCAGCATTATTAGTAACAAACGTTGATGGGTACATCATATTTAGATATCCTAATAAAGAAACATATCCTGAAACAATTGTTATAAAGGAATTGCGCTTTGAAAATGTTTGGCAAAAGAAGTATGGATTGAGTAAAATTTCAATTTTTAAACGTAGTAATTAACCGAAAAGCATAGGAATCATTTATTTTGCAATACTTCTATGATAAAATAGTTCGAGTTTACTGATTAATATAGATAAATGGGAGCATTACCAAAAAGAAAAATTTCGAAACAAAGAAAAAACCAAAGAAGGGCACATCACGCTCTTTCTGAGCCTACACTTACAACTTGTAAAGAATGTGGTTCAAAACGACTTACACACAATGTTTGTCCAAAATGTGGAACATTCAAAGGTGTAAAAGTATTAAAAGTTAGTTAAATATACAATCTGTGCAAGATTCCCGACATAACGCTAGAATTTTAGCTCTACAGCAACTTTTCGAACGCTATTTTCACAAACAGAATCTTGCCGAAGTAGAAGATAAATCCCAACTTTTTCCAATCAATAAAATCTTAGAAGAAGACGAAATTAAAGATTATGATAAATCACTATTTCGCCAAATCATTGAGGCAATGCCGGTTAACGAACTTCAGATTGATGAAATAATCGAGATACTTGCACCAGAATGGCCGATAGATAAGATTGCTACAATGGATTTGCAAATTTTAAGGATTGCCATTCTTGAAGGTTTTATATTGAACATCACCCCGGAGAAAGTTGCAATTGACGAGGCTATTGAATTGACAAAAGAATTTAGTAATGACCAAAGTCGAAAATTTATCAGTGGTGTACTTGGGAATTTAATTGAAAATAAATCAAAATATATAAAATGAAAAACAACAAAGACCTATCTGAGCTTGAATCAAAGCTTGGAGTAGAATTTTTAAATAAAAAACTTCTAACTACCGCATTAACTCATAGATCTTATCTAAATGAGAACCAATCAGAAGAGATTGAGAATAACGAGAGATTAGAATTCTTGGGTGATGCTGTGCTTGAACTTATTACTACTGAATATCTATTTCTACAGCATCCACAACGCCCAGAAGGGGAACTTACCAGCTTTCGCTCTGCACTTGTAAAAACCACAAGTTTGGGTGACACAGCGCTCGAATTAACAATCGGTGAATATATTTTTATGAGTAAAGGTGAAGAAGTTACTGGAGGCAGAACTAGACCATATATCCTAGCAAATACATTTGAGTCTATACTCGGGGCAATATATCTGGATCAAGGTTACGAAGTTGCTAAAAATTTTGTAATCGGAAAATTATTTCCAAAATTAGACGAAATAATTGAAAATAGACTTGATATTGATTCAAAATCAAAATTACAAGAACTTTCTCAAGAAGTGCTTAATTATACTCCCGTCTATGAACTCAAATCCGCTATTGGACCTGATCATGACAAAGAATTCATAATGTCTGTAAAGATAGTAAATAGAATATTTGGGGAAGGAAAAGGCAAAAGCAAACAAGAAGCAGAACAAAATGCCGCCCAATATGCGCTAGATCATTGGCAGGATTTGGTCTCTCAAACTTGAGAGAGGGGCGATAATCTGCTACAATTCATTTCCTTTTTAATTTAATAAAAAACAATGGTAAAAATACGATTAGCTAGATTTGGTAAGAAAAAACAACCTACATACAAAGTAGTTGTCACAAATGCCAGAACAAAAAGAAATACATTAGCATTAGAATACCTAGGTTCTTACGACCCATTTGCTAAAAAAGACAAATTCAAAATTGATCAAGATAGATATAAATACTGGATTGATAACGGTGCACAGCCTACATATACAGTTAAATCTCTTATGGTTATAAATGGTTATCTCAAAGCTGACATCAAAAAACCCACAACTAAAAAATCTGAAGTAAAAAAAGAAAAAACTGAAAGTAAAAAAGAAGAAGAAAAAGAAGCCGTCGAAGTGAAAGCAGGATCCAAAAAAGAAGAAAAATCTAAATCAGATAAATAAAAACTACAATGTTAGAACTACTTCACTACATAGTAACCAAAATTGTATCTAATCCTGATGATGTAAAAATTGAAACTCAGGAAGAAGACAAAGATAACATTGTTTACGTCCTCAAGTTACCTGAAGAGGAAAGAGGAGTTGTGATTGGAAAGGGTGGAATGAATATTCGTGCAATTAGAAATATCTTGAGTATCATCGCAAAAAGGGAAAACAAAAGAGTCTATATCAAAGTCGCTGATTAAATTCCTCTAAATACCGAAGTTCTGCTCTATGAAATTGATCACATTTTGATTTACTGGTTGTTTTTCAGAGACATTCATATAATCATCTTCTGATTGCCTCTCTGAAAATTGATACTTTGTGAGATCAAATTGACCCTTCCAAGCCCCACTAGCCTGACCAAATCTATTCACGTCTAGGTCCATATTGGTAATTATGAAGAAATCCTCTCCTTCGTATAATTTTATAAATAGCCTCCGAAAAGCATCAAAGTCACCAGCAAAACTGAACTTCGAAGGTATTTCTATGAGTTGATTATTTTTATCTTCAAGTTGCGCATCTTCTTCATCAATAATATTCTCACCAGCTTGTAGTGACTCTACATTAAGTCCTTCACTTACCGCTAATCCGGCTACTTTCTGCCTGAATTTAACTACCTCACTTTGCTCTGATGGAATTATCTGATTGACCTTGGTTAAAATTTGTTGATTTTCTGCATCTCGCGACTGCAGAGTCTTAAGCAAAGCAATACGTTGATCAAGTTCTTCAGACTCTCTTTTGAGCTCCTGACCTTCTTTTAAACCATCAATCATGTAGTTGACGTTTGGAATAATTGTAAATACAAGAATAATAATAAAAATCGAAATCGATATTATAGGCAAGAAATAAAATCTAAAAAGTTTTTTATAATTACGTGCATTTTTTGCGAAAACATAATCCTCTTCGCTTCTTTTATCTACAATTTTATTACTAATGTTATCAGCCATCTTCTATAAAAGTGATTTATCAACTAGAAAATTAAAATCTGCAACGTATTGATTGCCTAGAGGAGATTGTTTGACCTCATCTACGCTAAGATCCTTAACCATATTAAGATTTCTCAGACTTCTGGCTTTTTTAGCAATTACCTGAGGATTTGTTGCCGAAATACTAATAGTAAAACTACCGTCTTTATTTCGACCATAACCAACAATTGTTACATCTCCTTCGTTTATCGAAAAAGCTTGTTCCGCAACCTTAAAAATTGTTTCTGGATCAATATCTTTATTAAGTAGGGGAGCAATACTTTTTGTTTTTATAACTAGTTCACCGTGAACTCTCCTTGTCTGTGCATATTCATTATTAATTTTGCTTTGTTTCTCGCGATTCACATCTTTCCATTCATTTGTGGAACGATCAACAACAAAACTATTAAAGACAACTAAACCAAGCCATAGAACTACTCCAAAAAAAACAAGAAAAGTGTAATAAATACTGTAACTATCTCTTTTCTTTTCTTTTCGAATTAAATCTTCTGATTTTTTTGGTAATAGGTTGAAACCTTTATTTGACATTTTATTCTGTTTTTAAAGCTAAACCTAGAGCAACAGAGAATCCGGTGGTGCTGATTTGACTGATTTCTGCCTTCATACGATCATCAACCTTTAACGACATCACGGGATCCACAACTTGCGCTGGAACACCCATAACCTGTGTGAGATATTGAGCTAGTCCTGGAAGATTAGCTCCATCACCCACAATGTAGATTTGTTTGGGAGTATTTTCGCTAAGATGTTCTCTAAAATAATTAATTGTTTTATTTATTTCATTAGTGATAATTTTCATCATTGGCTCAAGTGCACCTGCAATTTTTCCTTCTGCTTGTTCGCGTAATAATCCATAAGTTCTTTTATATTGTTCAGCTTGTAGAATATCTAAATTAAACTCTGACATTAGTGCCTTTGTCAGCACATCAGAGCCAGTTCCAATACTTTGTGAGAAGATTACATTCTTACCCATAATTACAGATATGTCTGTATTCGTTCCGCCAAAATCCATAACCAAAACCCCTTCGTTAAAGAAGGTATTGTATGTGTAAGCTCTAGCTGTTGCTATTGTTTCGGTTTCAACGGCGATCACCTCTAATCCTGCTAAATCCATAACTTCCATATACTTTGCAACAACTTTCTTGGGAGCGGCTACTATTAGCCATTGAACAAAAGTCTTGCCATCTCGCTCACTTTTATTAACCTGGACCCATTCTAGTTGAACTTCGTCTATACTTACTGGCAGATATTGTTTTGCTTCGTAATAAATTGCCTGTTCTAACTTGGATTCATCTACATCTGGCAACAAAATCAATCTTGAAAAAATTGAAGACTCGGGTAGGGCAATGACTACTTTCTTTGTACTAATCCCAGCTGTCTCTTTCAGGTTTTTAATTTCTTTAGCTAAGTTTGGAATATCGTTATTATTTAATATTCCGCCAACAATATCAGCTCTTGCTAATTTCAATAACTGAGCAGTATCTGCACCCAGGTATTTTACCTGTGCAATCTTAAGGGAATGATTACCAATGTCTAGTCCAAAGAATTCAGGCAGTTTCATAAATATACAGACAGTTTTAGTATAAACTAGTTAATTCTAATAATTCTTACAATATTAATCAAGGAAAATTCAATTTAGGTGAACGAATCTTGCAAAAAATACTCAACTGAGTTAAATTTGTTTAATATGAGCAATGTTACTGTCCAAAAACAATTCGCTAAGCAATTCCTTTTGATAATAAGCCTTATCATTTCCTTTTTGGTTTTTCTTTCAATAATAAATCCATCCTCCGCGATGGTTAACTATACTCTAAATTCTGGCAATTGTTTATATGAACGTGAATTACAGGGTCGCTACAATATGAAGGTCGGTGGATTAGGAATGTTTGACAGAAAGACAGGAAATGTTTACAACGGCACTTTTAATGTAAATGATCTAAACGGTCCAGCCCAAAATGTCTATCTATATTGGACAGTTAGGAAAGCAACCGAGGATAAAAGTTTGCAAGTTCGAGTGAATGGAGGCGCTGTTAGAAACATCAGTGCAAATCAAGTATTTGGACCTGCAAGATTGACCACTGCAAACACTACTTACTGGGGTTATATTGCAGACTTAGGGACAAGCGGTATTAATAGCTCGGGAACTAATACTTTCACTATCACAAAAAACACCGGAGGCAGCGAAATGGATTTTTTTGGCGTTGGAGTTTTGATAATACACAACGACCCTTCATTAGCATATGACAGTCATCTTGAAATTAAATGTGGATTTGATGGTACTTTTATGAACAACATTGGTAATGTACCAACTATTACTAAATGGGGAGAGTGGAGTAATGTCGTTTGTCACGAATTTCTTGGCGACACAAATAATGACAGAACTGTGGATTACTATGCATTTATGTCAGGAACAAAAAGGAGAACCTCATCACCACAAATGTACCGACCAAATGCTTTTTGGTACATTACAGGGGTAGGATCAGTTCCCTCTTCAATTTATAATTTAAACAAACCCCCTGGTGTTCCTAATGATGGACTTTCATCCTTACCAGGTGCAATAGAATATCCAGATCTATTTAATGCCACCTCAGAGAACGAGTGGGATACTATTGACTCTACACATGTAACACCAGACGTCCAGATTCCAGAAGATCATACATATATATGTTTTCAAACACAATCAAGAAATGTCCCGCCAGGAACACAGTCAAATGGTTTGGGTAGTAGTATGCAATGGTCTATGTCAGCATTAACCTTCGCTTATTCTAGTTCAGCGAGCACACCAACCCCTGGTCCTTCAGAAACACCAACGCCTACACCATTACCATCACCAACACCTACTCCCACACCGATAAGTTATTATCCATGGGTCAATACTTTTGGTGGAAATGTCTATAGCAGAACTTTTGATCAGACGCCTTTAAATCCAAATCCTATCGTCAATAGTTTTTTTGACAGCACAACTCCTACAAACTTTGATGGTAGAGAAAAATTTCTATCGACAAACCTTTATCTCGAACCAATAGGTTCAGCAATACCATATAGAGCTTCTGAAAAGGAATCAGAATTAGGCGGTTATACCGACTCTAATTCAGAATATAAAACTAATATCAGCTGGTATATGTATTTCGATCAATATTTAAAAAATTCTGCCCCAAACACGATAGAATCACCAATTAGTGATGCTTCAATTAGTTTCTCAAGAACTTCTGATATGCACCCCACCGGTGAGCTAGACAAAGTTGTCATATATACATCAGGAAGTCTTACCATTGACATTGATTTCTGTGATACCAAAAGTATATTTCTTGTTAATGGAGACTTAAATATTAACCCGAATCTTGTTAATTCAGGATTCGAAAATGGATGTATGTTCATTGTATCTGGGACCACAACAATATTGGAGGGGGACGCAAAAGGCTCTGCTGATCCCGATAGAACAATATATGACCAAATGCACGGTTATTTCATTACGAGTATTTTTAGGACAACAGCTGACACATTCGGAGATGGGCTATATATTAAAGGAGGGGTAGTAGAAACCGATTTGAATACAGGGAATATGAGCTTGAACAGAAATTTAGGAACAATTCGAAGTCAGTTTTCACCTTCGGAAATAATAGAATACGATCCCAGATTTCTTTATATTTACGGTGAGTTATTTACTTATACCTATGGATATAACATCAGAGAGGGTCAATTTATCAGAGCGCAATAATTAAAATGAAAAAAACTTATCAAGGTCAAATTCTAATTATTTTAATGCTAGCATTAGCAATTATTAGCATTATGTTAGTTATGATTTCTAAAAACGTAAGAAGGGATACACTTGACCAAATTCAGTCAGAACAATATGAAGAATATTATTCAGCAGTGGAACAAGAATTACTTAAAATTATTTCTGGCCAATCTCCAAGTTGTCCAGAAACAGCGACTTCATGTGATATAGAACTCACAGGACTTCAACATTTAGATGGTTTATCAAAAAGAATGTTATATGTCTTTAAGGATGAAATTATTAATTTCTCTGATATTGTAGTTGGAAAAGACAAAAGTATAACTATTCCTTTGGATAATTATAGGAATAACCTAAAATTTAGTTGGAAAGGGGAGGTGGCATGGGTAGTTAATATTGATTATAAAATTGATAGGACAGGTGAGTACAAAACCTCTCAGAGTATTTATGATAATTTTGACATTTTTAATCCAAATTCACCTATAAGTTGCCTAAATTTCACTCCTTATGGTACTAACAGCTTTGAGTTTGATATAAAACAATGCCTAAACCAAGAAGAACCCTTTGAGCCTTATACACCAATTTCTATAAGGATGAAACCTCTTATGAGAGGTTCTGATAGCACTGAGTTATCTCTTTTAGAACCTACAAGTGGACTTCCACCTCAAGCCAAAGTAATAATCGCAACTGCCGAAATTGATGACGATTTAGGAAATTCTCCTGCGATTCAATTGGAACTACAAATTCCAATGAAAGATCCTACACTAGAGATATTGGATTACGCACTTAGAACTAATAAAACAGTATCTAAACCAAAACCTTAAAAGTTTCTTGTAAATACACTTACCTGTCGATATTGGGTAGCAACATCAATTTTCACATTATCTGATACATTAGCCATTAAAGATACTAGGACTATTCCTTGTGTTGTTGTATCTGTCTGTTGGTATAGAGTTAATTCAAATCTTGTTCCAACTGTATCGAATTTTAAAATATCTGAGGATTGATAGTATAGTTCATATGCATTTGAGGCATTTTGTTTGAGTTTACAGATTTTATTCTCAGGGCAGATTTTACCAGGATACCCGAATACCCAAGCATAGTTTACTCCGGACAGATTGAAAACGCATGCCGTAGTGCCATCAACGACATTTGTACCATCTGGATTTTGGAAGGTAACATTCTCTCCGCATTGTGCGTCATTTATTCTGCTAGCATTTCGAAAATCTCTTCGAATCATAACTGCGATTTCAGACAAATCTCCTCGAACTTTCGACCTACCAGCAATTTGTCTACCAGATTCAATACTTAATATTAAAACCTGAACTATCATTGTCATTAATATGGCAAATACCACAAGAGTTATCAACATCTCAAGTAAGGAATATGCCTTAATATTTTTATTTGTCTTTTTGTTAATATTTTTCATGAT
>JAGQLL010000018.1 GCA_020429395.1 Candidatus Dojkabacteria bacterium
TATAGATTTTATATTGAAGATTATCCTCAGGGTACATACGTAAACTCATCATGGAATTCATTTAGCGTTGTTGGTCAGAATGCATCATTACAACTCATTATGTTTGAGCCAACCTATGATTATGCGGATATCAGTTTCTCAGACCAAAAAGCAACAGTCCCAACTCCAGATATTGAAACTACTGAAGTTTTCAGTAATTTAATAAGGGGTGAAGAAAGGGTAGTAAACGGTAACCAAATTAAGAAATCTTTTTCATACAGAATGTATTATCCTGATCCTGAAAAAGATGTTTGTTATAAATTACTACCAACCGATATGATGGTTGAAAATTATATAGGATGTACATCTTATAAACTCAAGGTGAAGGGTGTTGATGCTCAAATTCAAGCTTCGTGTTCATTTGACCCTGATTTCTCGAATGCATCCGACACTTGTGATGAACTAATTAAATCATTGAAAATCTCGAAGATTTAATTGTCTAACAAGATAATTTAATACATGATGAGATCATGAGCGAGAATGCCTTTCTTTCAAAGAATAAATCGAATCATATTCTTTACCCACTTGATAAGTATTTGAAAAATAGATTGATAATGCTTGTTCCACGATTTATCCAAACATACCACCTTACAATGTTCACTTTGTTGTGGAGTCTATTAATAATTGTGCTTGCATATATATTTGAGGACTCGAGGATAATATACTTGTTGATTTCGATAATTATTATATTACAGTATTTTACTGATTTATTAGATGGCGAAGTAGGTAGAAGACGAGATACAGGACTCGTGCTTTGGGGTTTTTTTATGGATCATTTTCTGGACTATGTTTTTCTCTGTTCTCTAGGTATCGGATATTTCATCATATTTCCAAAATCAATGGACATATATGTAGCTATAATCGTGATTTTAATATCATTTATGTTCCAAGCAGTAATGATGAGGGCTATTACGATGAAGCAATTTAATATAAGTACACAAGGTATTTCTGCTACAGAGATTAGGTTACTATTAGTGATTATTAATATTGTGTTTTTCGCTACTGGTATGTATTTCACACAATTTCTACTTATGATTACAGTAGCGACGTGTGCTGTAGGAATTTTTGCTTACATATTTGAATCTCATAAATTATTGTGGGAAGTTGATATGAATAACAAGAAGAACAACGAGAATTGAATTTGAGATTTAAACTAAGTTTTAAAATGTATACTCAAACTCAAATATTAATTTCTGTGTAAACGCTTTCAAACTTCAATAAATATTGACGTCTAAAATCACCCATGCTAATATCCAAATAACTCCATAGCTCTATTATAGATGTAAAATTGACGTATTTAATTTTTTATTTATAAAACATGTCAACCGAAGTTAATGAAGTAAAAGTTAAATCCCGCAAAGAGAAAAATGAAAAAACCAAAATTGATGCGGATAAATATTCTGGAGCTGTTTTCTTGATAATTATCGGTTCAATTTTCTTGTTAAATACTACTGGAGCACTTTCGTGGTCTGTTTGGTTGCTGTTGATGAGGTTTTGGCCAGTATTTATAATTATCGCAGGAATTCAAATAATTTTAGGGAAAACTAGGTTTGGTGCTATTTCCATTGGTGTCATTGCATTGGTTATTTATACCTTCATAGCAATATTCGCGATAATTTCTACAGGTTTAAACATTAGAGGGAACGACGTTGTTCGGCCCGCATGGAGAGATAGAGTTAACGATGTATTACTCAAAGATCCGGGAGACATGAAATCGTCTCAAGATATATATGAACTAGTGTCAGAGGAAATTGACGAAATTGATTTAGATTTGAATGTTGGTGTGGGCAAGTTTTCTTTTAGTGATGACTCTGATTCTAACGAAGTGATTTTCAATTCTAAATATTATGAAAATATGGGTGAGCCTGATTATCAAAGAATAGTTGATGATAAGACTTTGGAAATTGATTTTTCTCAAAAGGATAATTTTGTGATGTGGGGTTTTAAAAGCAGAGGTCCAGAGTACAATTTACAAATTCCTGATTTGAAACCAATAAAGAATCTAAAGCTTGATTTAGGCGCAGGTGAAGGTGATGTAAATTTGGAAAAGCTAAATCTCGGCGAAATGGATTTAGAAGTTGGGGCAGGCAAGTTAGAAGTAAAATTAAGTGAAAATTCATTACCTAAATCTCTTTCAAATGTAAAAGTTGGAGCTGGAGAACTAACAATCTATGTTCCAAGAGGAACAGAATACAAAGTTAAGTATGATGTAGGTGTAGGTGAGGCAAGAATTTTTGGAGAGGAATTTTCTGGTTTGGGAAAAGAAGGTGATGTAACTTCTGATGATTATGACGATGCAGAAGTTCATCTCGAACTTGATGTAAATGTTGGAGTTGGTAAATTCGAAATAAAGTATTATTAATTATTAAATTTTTAAATAATTCAAATGAGAGATCAAACTAGATTAATAATTGGTGCGTTTATTATTTTACTCGGTGTAGGATTGCTTCTCGATCAGACTGGATTGGGTGGATATCTCAACGTAGGATGGTTTTTTAGTAACCTGTGGCCACTGTTTCTCGTTGTGTTAGGTGTCTCTTTCTATACACAGGGCAACCGAACTGGCGGAATGATCTTTACAGCTCTAGGTGGAATTTTCCTACTTTCAACATTATTTAGTTGGAATGTTTGGGCTATGATATGGCCTTTATTTATAATCGGGGCTGGATTGATGGTGCTGTTTAGAGGGAATCTTTTTGGCGGAAACAAGGTCAAAGAATCGGGCAGAACTGTTGATGCAAGTGCGGTTTTCTGGGGTAGTGAAAAAAAGATTTCTAGCGAGAATTTTGAAGGTGGAAATATTAATTGTTTATTTGGAGGAGTTGAATACGACCTTAGTAGAGCCAAGATAAGCAAGAATGGTGCAGAGATGAATATTAGCGTTACATTTGGAGGGGTGGAACTTCGAGTTCCCGAAAATGTTGAGGTAGTTAGCAATATTACTGCCATTTTAGGTGGTGTCGAAGACAAAACTGAAACTACAGGTACCCCAGCTGGAAAATTACTACTTACAGGTACTGCCATGTTCGGTGGGGTGGAGATTCGGAACTAAACGTATACTTACTTCACTTATATGTCACTTCTGCGAAGGCAGGCTTTCCCTATGAATACAGGGGCATGTCATTCCTGCGAAGGCAGGAATCCATTCATCATAAGCGTTATTCGCTGAATAGACTCCTGCCTTCGCAGGAGTGACATCATGAGAGGCAGGAATGACATATGCCTAAGACAATCATTTAAGAATAGTTCCCCACCTCTTCAGGAATGAGAAATGCCCAATTTAACTAGTAGACATGTGCCCAAATTTTCTCTAGACTAATAGTGAGGTTGATTTTCATCTAATAAAATTGCACATTCGTTTAATTAAGCGAAACATTCGTATAGTCTGCCGTAGGTTGCTTTCAATGGCCCAAACCTTCTTATCTGTGACCAAAAAATTCCTCACAAAGAATCTCCCAATTTATTCAAAGTTTATTATTCGAACCACGATTGAATTCAGTAGATCTGTATTTAGTCAATACAAGACTTTTCGAGTGAAATTCGAAGAAGACCATATTGGTAAAATCATCAACATAAAGCGCAGATTTAGGAAATTCAAAATCCAACTAAAGGCAAAGTCTAAAAAAAATGAAAAAATTAAGAAATTAAGAAATTTAGAATTTAAGAGATTGCTAATTAAGCCCAGTATAAAACTTAAATCTGGCGTCAATAAATCGATTTTGATTAAGGAAAGATTTAATTCAGGATTAAATCTTATTCGCATGAAATCGTTTTACACAAATCGGGTTCTCCCTATTCTTCGTAGTTTAACTAAAGTTGTCAATAATAATTATTATCTGTCATTAGAATATCTCAAAAGAGGCTATAAACTTCTTGATAAAACAATTCATTCTTCAAATTTCAACAAGTTCATAATACTTGTATTTTTCATATTCGGAGCGTTTATAGTAGAAGATCAGCTGGACAGAATCAAAATCACCCAAAAAGTTCCGGGAGATGAAAAAGCCGTAAATATTAATGCCACTTCTAATACGGATCTGGTTTTCGAATATGATTACGAACTGACTACAAAAACAAAAATTTTGAAATACATTATCCATCCCGCCCTCGCTTCTGATGAGAATCAACCTCAATTGGTGCTCACGGATTACGACGGCAAAAAGCACAATCCGGAATTCGTGGTAGACCGGGAAGGAGAAGAATCCTTCTCGGTCAGGATTGCGCAAAACAAAATCCCTCCCGGAGCGTATGAGGCACTATTGGAAGTGTACAAAGATGGAGTGTATTACCAGCAGGGGAAAATTTTCACATATGGGGTTCTTTCTATTAATACGAATAAAGCGACATTTACACCGGGCGAAGAAATTACACTAAATATGGGCGCCTTGAAGAATGATGGTCATACGATTTGTGATGCTGATTTGGAATTAAAAATCACTAGCCCATCAGGAAAACAGTCAAGTCCAGTGGTTACACAAAGCGGTTTTTGCGAAAGAGATAATGTAACAAATGTCCCGGATTACCTAGCATCACACAAAGCTGAGGAAGTTGGAAGACACAAAATGACACTGGTAAACAAAGATAATGGTTATCAGATTGAAGATTTTTATGAAGTTCAGGCAGAAGTCCCATACTCAATCGAGAGAAAAGGACCGAGCAGAATCTATCCATTTGTAGCGTATCCTATGGAAATCATAGTAACTGCAAACCAGGATTTCACGGGTAAAATTATTGAAAAAGTTCCAAAAGGTTTTTTAATAAAAGGAATGGAAACAAGTAGTGAAGACGATTGGCAAACACTAACATGGGATGTTGATCTTAAAAATGGAGAAGATGCCACATACACTTATTTCTTTGATGCGCCTGATATTAGTCCATTTCTATACCTGACAGGTCCGTTAGAAATAGGGGATTATCAAGAAGTCAGAATGTGGCAGATAGCTAGTGATGCGGATGGTAGTGGAACAAATGTAGTTGTCCCAACTGGTGTTTTAGTGAGTTCAACAGATCAAACATTTACTTTCACCTACGATCCATCAGAACTATTTAATTCCGGCGAGTTGGCAATCAAAGTCCCCACAAGTAGGGGTTGGTCGACTCCACAAGGTAGTGCAGGAACTGCAGGTTATACTACTGTTTCAGGATCTGGCAATACGACTATTGGAGAAGTCCTTGTATCGGGAGACAGTACATCCCAGGGTGTCTGGACATTAACAGAAGATGATTCGGATATGTGCAACACAACCGCTAGTCCTTTTGTGGATACAACTACAAAAAAGGAAGGTTCTGGTGCAATACAGTGTAATAATTCAGGTTCTGCAGCACCTGATGATACAGATACTTTTTCATTTGATGCAACCGCCCAAAATTGGAGTAGTTATACGCAGATATCTTTTTGGTTGAGATCAACAAAAGCACTGACTAGCGCTGCCGGAATTGACTTCGGCTACGATAACAATGCAGCATTTGGTTCTCCAACAGCAATATTTGATACGGGTACTGTGTCGGCAAACACTTGGACATATTTCGTTTTCGATATGACAGGCACTCGTACCGCGATCACGGCTTTTGGACTAATTTGTGATACTACCGGTTGTGATAGTAACACTTTTTGGCTTGACGAAGTCATGGTAGGTCCTAGCAGTCCCACGTTTGTAGCAAATGGTCCTGATGTGGATATACGTGCAAGGTTTATCGATCTTGCATCGACTGATACGGTGACTGTGACATACGGAGCAGGTGGTGGAACAAGTGGTGCAGATGTACCGGTCACTAGCGGACTTGATGAATTTACCACTAGGACTAGGTTTGATGCTGGAGGCACCCTGACAAATATTTCTTCACATCCAACGGTAAATGTCGAGAACCCGTCGATAAATATTTCGGGAAGCTGTAAACAAGATGACCAAACAACAAATTGTACAGATACAGGGACTATTAAGGTTGCTATTAATGGTTCTATACAAGCACAAGTTCAAAACACAGTTGCAGGGACTTGGACTATTTCAGGAATAACAAGCCCAAATAGTGGTGATGTGGTAACAGTATTCATCGACGGAGCAGGCGAAGCCGATGAAGCTGTTGCAGTAACTACCTATGATGGTAGTGGGAATGTTGAGGGTATGGAATTGATAGAACAGCGAATGACAATAGGAAATAATGATAATAGAACCATATCTAATGTTGATTTGGCTGCATATGACAATGGTGTTTCTGGTGATGAAGATATTTTTCATGAGATTGACGGCTCTAATGACCTGACTATGATTGAAGCTAGTAAACCACTTGCAGAATTGTATATTAAAACTGGAAATACTTATCGTCCAGCATCTGATAATACAGGTAATGTAACTGTAAATGATTTTGAAATCCCTTCGGGGGCTATTTTTACTTCTGATGCGAATACAATTACTATTAAGGGTGATAGTACACCTTTCGTTGTGGGGGGAACTT
>JAGQLL010000019.1 GCA_020429395.1 Candidatus Dojkabacteria bacterium
AATTGCTGAGATTTATAATGCTGAATTGGGTATGACAAAACAAATCTTCTACACAGCCTTTAGAGGTGAATACATAATACTCTGGGGTGGTCAAACCTCTGAATCCTTGGAAGAAGATGTAATGAATGTACTTTCTAGTATCAAGTTTAGACAATCACTTCCTGGGGAGGATTGATAAACCACATAGTGTTTTTGCTTTACAGTAGTGAGTGTTGGGAATATAATACAAAATCTGTTAAATAAATTGATGACTGAAATAAAACCCCAAGGTAAATCTTTTCTTGAAAAATATGAAGTTGAGAGAATTATTGTTGATAGTGATTTTGATGGTGTTATCTGTGGTGCTCTATTGAGAAAAGTTTTTCCCAAAGTTGAAATTATTCAAAGTAAAGCTTCAGAAATACAAGAAGGTGCTATCGATCACTTGATTACAAAAAAAACCCTGATGGCTGATTTAAGATATTCGCCATCTTGTGGTTACTTTTTTGACCATCACGAGAGTAATCGTCCTGAAACAGATTTTATTGGAGAATGGATGCCCGTTGATAGTGCCGCACAGGTGATTTATTCGTACTTTCGAGACGTTGCTGATTTTTCTGATTTTGATCCAATAATTGCTGAAATAAATAAATTTGACTCAGGAAATATATCACTTGAAGATTTTCTTCATCCTAATGACACATACAAATTGGCTTTGATAATCAGCCGTGACCAAAAGTACTTCAACTTGTTACTGATAGAATTACTCTCTCGGGTGAGTTTAGAGAAAGTTTGTGATCATCCCTTTGTCAAAGAAAAAATTGATAAATATCTTACACTCAGAGGAGAAATGTCCGAATTCGTTAGGAAGAATAGTGAAATCATTAATGATGTGGTATTTGTAAATTTGAGAAATTATCAATTAAGAGAAAAAATGACTAGTTATGTCTATACTGCGGAGCATATCAATTCAAAGGTGATAGTAGTCGAGAAGCCTCATGAAAGAGAAGGCTGGAGTAAGATTCGGTTATACAGAAATAATTTCTGCGCAGTTAAGAATGTCATAAATTTATTGGAAATTGCAAAAAAAATGAGTCCAAAAACTGCTGGAGGTCACAAAGGTGCCTGTGGATTTAATATTGAAGGTGAGTTAGACAAAATTAAACTGGAGGATTTTATTCGACATTCTCTGAAAAGCTGAGAAAAACATCTATATCTGTTATAATCTCGAGTTAGCATATTAAAAATGACAGACCAAACTAATCCGGAAGAACTCAAATCTGAAATTCAATCTCAAGTTGTTGATTTGATCACAAAGAAGCTCGAGTCAGGTCAGATGACGACTGAAAGAGCAAAAGAAATCGCAAAGTTGATATTGGATAAACTTTCTGGAGAGTATACTTTTGAAGAATTAATAAAAATTATTCCTAAACTAGATGATCATTTTGAAGAGTTGGGACAGGTTATAGTTCCCGTAATGGTTGATTACGAGAAGAGGTTTAGAGAAGAGGTTAATATAAAAATTGATAATCATTTACAACAAAAAAATTTTGACGAAGTGCTTAGACTTGCAAAAGACGCTATCACCACTGAGTCGCAGCTTACTTAAATATTCTCATTATGGAAATTATACGAACTATATTCTACGAACCTACGTTTAACCTTTTGATGTTTTTCTACGATCTCGTGGGGAACCTAGGTGTAGCAATCCTTCTTTTAGCTGTTGTGTCGAGGTTGATCACTCTTCCGTTGACACGAAGGCAGATGAAAAATGCTGAAAAGAACAAGGTTTTCCAGAAAGAAGTTGAAGCAGTGAAAAAGAAATACAAAAAAAATCAAGAAAAACAAGCTCAAGAATTAGCAAAGGTACAAGCAAAATACTTACCTGGACAACTTGGAGGATGTTTAAATATGATATTAGCTTTGATCCTTTTGATTCAAGTTAGAAATGTCATTATAAATCTAGTCGATCAAGGTGTTCATGCATTCAACAACGTTTCATATAGCGAAAGTCAAAAACTTCCTGAAGATTCTATTAAATATGACACTTCGGAGTTGGAAGCCGGTGTTTACACTCTCGATTACAAAATCGTTTCCAATGGCTATGAATTGAATAAAACATATTACTTTGCATTAGTTAATGACGAGAATAGAGATGAACTTACAAAACAATTAGACGAAAAAAGAGGAGAAGTTAGTGAAGAGGATAAAGCAGAGAATCTTACAGAAGAGAGAACTTCTAGTATTTCTCTTTATGTTGAAGAATTCTCGGATTTTAAGAATGACAATCCAATCATTTTAGAAGATCTAGACAAAATCAGCGCCTTTATTCGTCCTCCATCAAACACCAAAATTGACTACGATAAAAGTGAAGTCGCTCTAAACGGACGTAACATTGAAGTTGATTCACTAGAGGTGTCCAAAGGCGAACCTCTTAATTTCTCTTTCCTGGGAGCTGATTTGTCCAAAGTGGCAACAGATTTTGGATTTTCTGACATCTCAACAGTTACTCCATATGTATTAATAGCAATTTCAGTTGGTATTACACAAATCTTTGCTTCTAAAGTGCAAATGGGAATGAATCCAATGATGGCTGATGCAAAAAAAGAAAAGACGGAAAAAAAGAATTCAAAGGCAAAATCATCAAAGAATAAAAATAAAAAAGAAGATGACATGGATTTCGGAGAAATACTTGCACAGTCTTCAAAACAAATGACATATATTTTCCCGTTGATTACTATTGTTTGGTCACTAGGATTTTTTGGTGCGTTTTTCCCCACAGGAGTAAGCCTTTTCTGGACTGGACAGAATAGCTTTGTTATAATCCAAGAGTTAATAACTAATAAAGAAAAGACAAAACAAACTTATTTAGAATACAAAACAAAAATTCTAGATAAAATTAATAAAAATAAAGATAAAACATCAAATGGCAAAGAAAAAAAATGATCTTAAAGAAATCACAGAATCCTTAATTCAGGATTTTTTGACCCAGTTAGGTCTCGATGCAGAGATAAAGATCGGAGATCCTGTTAATACTACAGAGAGCGGTGATTTCAGTTATTTGAATGTCACTCTTACTGGAGAAAATCTTGGAGAATTGATTGGATTTAGAGGGAACATGCTAGATTCTATTCAAACAATCCTTGGATTGGTTCTCACAAAAACTCTTTCAAAAGAAGACGTTACCGAAAAATATAGAATAATATTAGACATAAACGATTATCGAAAACAAAGAGCTGATTATCTTGTATCGTACGCTTTGAGAGCAGTAAATGAAGTAATAAGTTCTGGACAACCTATGGAATTATCACCTATGAAACCATCTGAAAGAAGAATCTTACACATGGCACTTAAAGAAACAGAAGGGATAGTCACTTCAAGTGCTGGAGAGGGTGAGAATAGAAGGGTTGTCATATCCCCAAAATCTAAATAATCTATTAAATAAAAACAATGTTACTAACAGCTACAAAGCGAGAAATTACAGGCAAAAAAGTAAGTCAACTCAGACGAGCAAAGAAGTTGCCTGCTGTACTTTATGGACCAAACAGAGAATCCACAAATATTACAATTGACCCATTAGACTTCAAAAAACTCTTTAAAGATGTCGGATATTCAAAATTGTTCGATCTTGATTTTGATGGAGACAAAGTAAAAGTGTTGGTCAAAGATCTACAGTCAAACACATTGACAGATGAGTTTACACATGTTGATTTGTATCAGGTAAATATGAAAAAGGAAATCACAGCGGAAATTCCATTGACATTCGTTGGTGAATCTTTCGCAGTCAAAAACAATATTGGACTTTTGGTACACCCACTGCAATCCGTTTCTGTAACTTGCTTACCAAGTAATCTGCCAGCATCACTCGAGATTAGTATTGATGGCTTTAATGAAATAGGTGATTCAATAACTGTCGC
Organism: Candidatus Dojkabacteria bacterium; assembly: GCA_020429395.1. GTDB lineage: Bacteria > Patescibacteriota > Dojkabacteria > B142 > OLB20 > JAJTYI01. The sequence goes on from JAGQLL010000019.1 coordinate 3,897, forward strand.
AGATATCAAATTGCCAGAAGGTGTTGAGATTGCTAATGACGTAGCACCTGACTCACCCGTAGCTTATATAGCAGCTCCTCAGAAATTAATCGAAGAAGAAACACCTGAAGAAGAAGTCGTTGAAGAAGGCGAAGAAACAGAAGGTGAAGAATCCAAAGAAGGAGGTTCTGAAGAAACCAAAGAGACAAAAGACGAGGAATAATCTTGATTCTCTGACACAATACATCCGGAAGTTGAGTTCCATTAGGATTAGCTTTATACTGAAGTTATTATTTCTATGGACGAAAAACAACTCACTAACAATACTGCCAATCTAGCTTCAGAAGAAGTAGAAGAGATTCTGCAACTTGAGAAAGAGCTTGAAGAAGCACATTTACCCGAGGATCTTCTCGAAAAGACCAAGACGATGGTCTCTAGGCTTCGTCGAGTCGCTAAATATGGCTATTTCTCAAGAGAGTATGAACCGATTGCTAAATATGTCTCCTGGATTTGTCAAATTCCTTGGGAAAATTATTCGGTAGATAATCTTGATCTGAATAATGCTAAAAATCAGCTAGATATGACTCATTTTGGTCTGCAACAAGTCAAAGAGAGGATCTTGGAATATATTGCTATTTTGCATTTACAAAGACTCCAGCAAAGTGGGGGTGATGCATCAGTTAATAATCCACAAGTTCTAGTTAATCAGGTTACTCAACAAGCTCCACAAAATATAGCTCAAGTTTCATCAACACAGCCAGTCCAACAAGCTCCCTCCCAAATTGAAAAAATGGTGAAGCTAGAAGGAAGTTCAGCACATGCACCGATTATTTGTTTAGTTGGAGTTCAAGGTATCGGAAAAACATCTATAGCGAAGTCTATAGCACTTGCGATGGGAAGACAATTTGTCAGAATCTCACTTGGAGGTATTGCTCATGTTTCTGAGCTAAGAGGTAGATCTCGTAGTGAAATTGATTCAGAACCTGGTCAAATCGTTAAGTCGCTTATTCGAACTGATGTGATGAATCCACTCATACTGATGGATGAAATTGACAAAGTTAGTGACTTTGGAGGTGTGAGAGCTGACGTGATGGCAACTCTACTTGAAATATTGGATCCTGAACAAAATGCCACTTTCCGTGATCATTATATTGATTATCCCGTAGATCTATCCAAGGTGATGTTCGTTTGTACCGCAAACAACCTTGGGGGAATTAGTGCTGCATTACTTGACCGTTTGGAGATTGTTCGTATGTCGAGCTATACCGATGAAGAAAAAATGCATATAGCAAAAGATTACTTATTGCCAAAAGTTATAGAAGCTACCGGAATCGATCCAAATGTAATTTTCTTCAGTGAAAGTGTCTGGCCGTTGCTTATTCGTCCACTTGGTTTTGATGCTGGAATTAGGCAACTGGAGAGAAATATCACCACATTGGTGCGAAAAATTGCAAAGAAAATGGTAGAAGGGCAGGGCAATCGATTTGAAGTTACACCTGAGAACTTCAGACAATATCTTCCTGAGGATTTCGGAGTTTATTCTTAAAACCTCTATTTATCAATTTCTAGAATTCTCTTGTACTCGGTGTCTTTGTTCATTACTTTCTCGATTGCATCTCGAACAATTTGAGCTTTATGCATACGATTTTCCTGTGATGCCCATTCTAGATAACGATCAATTTCTGAGGAAATGATAAGGATGAATTTTGAGTCAAGTTTTTGTTTTGATTTATTTACAAAGTCTTGAAGAGCCTTATTTCTTTCTGCCTCATTCTCGTATTCTTTAAAGGTCAATAATCTTGATTTATATCCAATTATAGGTCCTGGTGTTCGTTCAACATTCTTGTCTTTCTTCCTGAGTACTAGTACAGGCTTTTTGTTGTTCAAAGACATAGCAATATAGAAACCGATAGCCCCAGACGAGTGTGTAATATCAGCTATGATTATGTCCGAGTTTTTAATTGCATCGTTTTGTTCTTTGGCTGCAATAGAATATACATCCTCTGATATCGGATTATTATGAAATTTTTCCAAGTTGGTGTTTACATAATCTTGGACCTTCAAACCTTGATTCTTAAGGAATTTAAGACCTGACTTATATAGTTTTGACTCTTCTTTCAGGAATTCAGATGAACTTGTGTAAAAAATTTTCATAAGAGTATGTTTAATATATAGCTAGAATGATTATATAACAAATATGGCATGGTTACTAGTATTATCTTCTAAATAGAGGGTTCTTGTAATAATTAATTTCCTTAATTTCATACTCTATGTTTTTAAATTTCTTACTATTGAAATAATCACTGTCCTTGATTGGATATTTAAGTGTAAAAACATACTTGCTTTTCACTATCACTTCAATGTTTGTGTCTACGAGAGATTTCTTTAAAGACTCAGTTATTTCTTTCGTTATTTTTTTCTTTGAATATATATGATAAATGCCTGTCGCTCTGTTGTTTATGACTTTCTCGAGCTCAATATAAGTTGCAGAACCTATTCTGAGTGAAAGATCAATAATACCATTGAATCTTTTATTGTTTTTCGTTGTCCCAGCGATGATATCAACATTAAATCTGTTTAATTGTTGACCGAACGGTTTAAGTATCTTATAAGCTTCATTACATATTTGAATTGCTTCTTTCTCGAATTCTCCTCTTTCTTCAATGATTTCAGAACCAACATACACACCATCGATAAAAGTTTGTTTTCCTAATGTATTAATAATTTTTCCATCAAGATTGAGTCTTGTAACTCCATATGTAATTGTGTTTTCTAGGTTTAACTCCACCGATACTCCAGAAGAATCTAACTGTTTATAGGTGTTTATAACCTTCATTGCGAGAAAAAGGTCGTTCCTATCATTTACTACATAGTGGTCTATACCATTATTTCCATTTCCAAGTTTTAGTCGAATAGCTTCTCCTGGGTATTCTTCTGCAAGGGTATTAAATGCCATTTCTATTGACTCTATATCAAAACATGTATAACCAGGAATGGTAAATTGTGAAATGGAGTTTCTAATATTGGAATACCATTTAGGAGAATACGCGTGAGTCGATACAGTGTCGTGTAATATAGTTTTGTCTCCATAATAATAATTATCAACTACACATCCTAAAACCTTGATATTTTTGATCTCTAAGTATTTTTCAATTTCTTCTAGTTCTGAAGAAGGGATAGTATTATCTAGAATTAGGAGAATATCACTGTCGTTTGTGTATTTATCGAAATGAGTATATTGGAATTCCCCTTCAAAGTTAATTAAATAACCAGCTCGTTTTATCCCTAACTGCGAAAGCTGTTTCTGGAAATAGATACTTCTTCGTAGAAAGTAGTCTATCAAGATCTTGTAGTCGTTCTCGCTCTTTTTTATATAAACAATTGATTTCATTTAATATAATGAATATATCGCAATTTAACTGATAATTATATCAAATTACTGTAATAAAAGTATTTTTTTATAAGTTATATTAAAATATATGTTCATACCTGCTAAACTATTACCTATGAAAATGAAACTGCCATTTCTTAGCAAAACAAATAAAACAGATAACGAGGTGCTCTTGGCGCTTGATGTCGGTACCGAATTCGTAAAAGCTGTTATTTTCACAGTAGAAGAAGGCGACACTTCCATAAAAGTACTTGGCTACGGACGTAGTAGACAACATGGATCTGCCATGAAAGGTGCTATGGTTATAAATATTGATCATGTGGTAAATGCATGTGATAGAGCTATAGGAGAGGCACTGAATCATGCTGACGAGATTATGAGCAAAGAATTGGGTGTGGAATACGTCACCCCTGCACCTGAGAAAGTGCTTCTTGGAATCGCTGGAGAACTTGTAAAAGGCGTAACAATAATTGCTGACTATTCTAGAGAAGAACCTGACGTAAAAATTGAACAAAGAGAAATCGATGAAGTAATTACAAGCATAAAAGAATACTCTTTCAATCAAGCAATAAACGATATTTCCGAAGAAACTGGAATCGAAACTAAAAGACTACAAGAAATTAATTCTAAAATAAATGCCACTTATATCGATGGCGTTCAAGTTGATCGACCACTTGGGATGACTGGTGAAAATATCAGTTATCGTGTATTTTCAACATTCGCCCCTTCACTACACTTAAACTCACTGAAAGAAATCGCATCGCAACTTGGATTAGAGATATTAACCATAGAAGTCGAGCCTTATGCAATTGCTAGAGCAGTGAAAGATGCAAAAAGCGAAAAGTTTTCTGCAGTAATTATCGATATTGGTGGTGGTACGACTGATATTGCAGTCATTGAGAGGGGTAGTGTTATTGCTACAAAAATGTTCGCATACGGAGGGAAAGTTTTTACAAAACGAATTTCAAATAAATTAAAAGTTCAAATTGAAGACGCTGAGAAGATAAAAGTTGATTATAGTAATGGAGCAGTAAATGAAACACAAGCAAGGGCAATCAGAGAGATGTTAACTAAAGATTGTTTAGTTTGGGCACAAGGAGTTGAATTGTCACTCTCCGAAATTGAAGATATTGATAGTTATCCCACAGTATTTTATCTTTGCGGAGGAGGTTCAGGTTTACCAGAAATAAAAGAATCTCTTCAAGAATATGCCTGGTTGCAAACTTTACCTTTTGCGAAACATCCAAAGATTGAATATTTGTATCCTAAGCAACTGGAAGACATAAATGATGTCTCCCGTAGTATCACAGGTCCTGAGGATATAGCTCCACTTGCACTTGCGAGAATGTATTTTGAATTAGATAAAAAATAATGCAGACGATAGAGAAAATATTTGTTGATCAAGATGATGAAATCATATTCGTCGTTGAGAAAATCCTACGTGCGGCGACATCACGTGTAATACTAGTTATCCCTGCAACTAGTGGAGTGGTAAGTAGTGTGATCAGCCTCAAACTTTTATCAAAACAACTAATCGATTCAAACAAATTATTGATTTTGGTGACGGATAATCCCACAGGTATCAAACTGGCTGGAAAAGCTAACCTTGTTGTTCGAGACAAAATTAGTTTAGTAGATAAATCTGCTTGGGATGAGGCTTTGGCGATAAAGAATGAGCTTAGAGAACACAAAGAAGGAATAAAAAAGGAACTACTTACCTCAAGAATTCCAGAGAAAGTAATTGAAGAGGAAGTAGAGTCAGAACCAGAAGTGATAGAAGCGGTAGAACCGGAAGTCACAGAGGAACCCGAAATAGTGAAGCCTGTTGAACATACTGAAAAAGAAATATTTGGCGAAAAACCTCGACTAAATCCAAAAATAATTACTGTGGGGGGTATTGCGATCGCATCTGGAGGAGATATCAATGAGTTAAAAGATTTAAGTATGCCTGCTTCTGAAATCGAGTTAGCAAAAGATGAGTTTACTGAAATATCGGAAAAACCAGAAAAAAGTGTTGAGCCTGAAAAACAAGAAGTCGAACAAGAGTCATCGAAAGTAGCAACAAGAAGATTGAAAGAAACCGGACCTAAGAAGAAACGAAAAATTAAAAAGATTCTACTAATCCTTGTGATCGGTTTACTACTATTATTGCTTCTTGCTGGTGGTGCTTTCGCATATAGTTACAAGAATATGGCTAAAGTTGAGATTGATGTTGAATTTAATCAGTCAGAAGGCAATATAAACGAAACAATTACCGTTTCAACGCTTGCAACTGAAATCGATAGTGAGAATTTAGTAATTCCTGGAACAGAACTAGGATTGGAAGAGTCATCATCGGGTGATGGTGTTGCCACAGGGAAAAAAGAAACTGGAACAAATGCACAAGGGGTAATAGATATTAGAAATAAGAGTACTGAATCAGCAGTTAATCTTGCTGCAGGACAAGTTTTCATAGATATTTCGACAAATCTGCAATACGTTTTAACCCAGAACACAACAATTGCTGTTGATCAATATCAGCGTGATGTACCCATAAAAGCAAAAGAGTTTGGGGATAATTATAATATTGAAGATCAACAATCCACCTTTAGAGTAGAAGGATTTACCACTGATCAATTGATTGGATTTGGATTTAGAGATATTACCGGAGGTAAAACCGAGGAGATCACTGTCGTAACAGCAGAAGACGTAGCAAAGGTGAAACAGAGTTTAGAGACAGCAATAAAAGGAAATTTGGCTACAAATCTAAAATCTCAAATTTCACAAGGAGAGATATTATTAGAAGGTTCCCAGAGATATGAAGAGGTCAGTTTGGAACAAACAGTCCAAAATGACGAAGAAGCAGAGAACTTCTCTGTCGATCTGAAAATGAAAGTTATTGCTATCAAGGTAAACGAAGAGGATATCAAATCGATGGCTCAAGGAATCATCAAGAAAAGTGAAAAGGCTACTGATCAAGCTGAAATCAAAGTTGATGATTTTGAGGTAAAAAATGTAAAAGTGGAAGGATCAAAAATCACATTTGAATTGGTAGCGAAAGGTGAGGTCAACGAGAATCTTCAACTTGAAGAGCAGAAGGATCAAATTACTGGAAAAACAATTGATGAGGCAAAAGCATATCTAGAAGAGCTAGAACAAATCGACAAGGTCAATATTACTTACAAGCCCGATTATATTCCGGAGAATATCAGGAAAATTCCTTCGAAAAGAGAAAATATCATTTTCAAATGATATAATCACTTGCAGGATAAGTAGTTCGAATGGTCATCTTGACACAGGTGGTAAATTTATCATAAAATTTCACACTTATCACACAAAGTCCGAGAGTGCTAAATTCTCTCAATTAATTAAATTATTTATTAATCCACTAATCATATGGCAAAAGTAAATCTAAAACCTCTTGGAGGAAATTTGTTGGTGAAAGCTATTGTTGAGAAATCTGTCTCAGGAATTGTATTACCAGACACAATTGATAAAGAAAAACCTCAGAAAGGTGAGGTAATTGCTTTAGGAACAGGGAAAGTTGCAAAAGACGGTAAGAAAATCGCGTTCAATGTAAAAGTAGGTGATATTGTTTTATTCAAAAAATACTCTCCAGACGAAGTTGAAGTTAACGGTGAAGACTATTTAATTATGGACGAAGATGCAATTTTAGCAATTCTTTCATAAATATATTAATTTATTAATTGAAATTAAAATGGCAAAACAAATAATTTTTGATGAAAACGCTCGAAAAGAGCTAAAAGAAGGAGTTGATAAACTCGCAAATGCAGTGAAGGTAACATTGGGTCCAAAAGGAAGAAATGTATTACTTGGGAAATCTTTCGGTTCACCTCAAATTACAAAAGATGGTGTTACTATTGCGAAAGAAATCGAATTAAGTGATAAATTGCAAGATGCTGGTGCTCAAATTGTAAAAGAGGCAGCCACAAGAACAGTCGATAATGCAGGAGATGGTACCACCACAGCAGTTGTATTGGCTCAAGCAATCATTACTCAAGGCTTCAAAAATATTGCAGCTGGAGCAAATCCTATGGAGATCAGAACTGGTATCGAAAAAGGCGTAAAAAGTGTAGTCGCTGAGCTTAAAACTATGGCAAAACCCGTAAAAGGAAAAGAAGAGATACGAAAGGTTGCAGTTGTCAGTGCAAATGGAGACGAGGAAATTGGAGATATCTTATCAAGTGTTATGGATAAAGTCGGAAAAGAAGGTGTCGTAACTGTTGAAGAAGGACAGACATTTGGATTGGTAGAGAAATATGTAGAGGGAATGCAATTCGATAAAGGTTATATTTCTCCATACTTCGTAACAAATGGTGAGGATCTTACAGCTGAAATCAGAAACCCCTACATATTGATTACTGATTCAAAGATTTCTGCGGTTAAAGATATGCTTCCTCTTATCGAGAAAATTGCTCAAACAGGCAAAAAAGACATCGTGATAATTGCTGAAGAGGTAGAGGGTGAGGCTTTGGCTACTTTGGTTGTTAACAAACTAAAGGGAATCCTCAATGTTGTTGCAGTAAAGGCCCCTGCATTTGGTGACCGAAGAAAAGAAATGTTGAAAGATATTGCAGTCTTAACAGGTGGCTCAGTAATTTCAGAAGAACTTGGTAAAAAGCTTGATACAGCAGAACTAGAAGATCTTGGTAAAGCAGAAAAAGTCATCGTAGGTAAAGAAGACACAATAATAGTTAACGGTGATGGCAATGATAAAGAGATCAAAACTAGAATAGATCAAATCAAAAACGAAATCGCTAAAACCGAGTCTGACTACGACAAAGAAAAACTGCAAGAGAGATTAGCAAAATTATCAGGTGGGGTAGCAGTTATAGAAGTAGGTGCAACTACAGAAGTTGAGATGAAAGAAAGGAAAGACAGACTTGACGATGCATTACAAGCTACAAGAGCTGCTATCGAGGAAGGTGTTGTTCCTGGAGGAGGAGTCGCACTTATTGATGCACGAAAAGCATTGGATAGTACTAAGGTTACAGGTGATGAGAAAATTGGACTCGATATTTTAACAAGAGCTTTAGAGGAGCCAGCTAGATTAATTGCAGAAAATGCAGGAAAAGAAGGTTCTGTTATTGTAAGTAAAATCGGCAAAGGAATAGGTTATGATGCTAGAAAAGAAGAATACGTAAATATGATCCAGGCTGGAATTCTAGATCCAGTTAAAGTTACAAGATTAGCATTGGAGAATGCTGCATCAGTAGCAAGCATGCTTCTCACAACTGAGGCTGTAGTAGTCGAAGAGCCGAAAAAAGATGAACCTATGATGCCAAATCCAGGCGCTGGAATGGATATGATGTAATTCTATCCAAGAGTTTAAGAATTCTAGATCCCGCAATTATTGCGGGATCTTTTTTTGTTGAATTGGACAGGTAGATTTTGCGTTGATAGAGTGATGAAATTCATCTACAATTAAAGAAATAACTATAAAAATGCTAAATTTATTGAATCGATATTTCCTGAATTATTTTGTGTGGTGGTATCTTGTCCAGTCAAAGATAATTATCGCCAAGATATTTGGTGGTTGGATGTTTTTGCTAAACCTTCTAAATGTTCCCCCAATGTTAAAAAATCTATTTCGGCCTTTGTATCAGGATAATACTAGAATGGGTCGAATTATTGCATTCCCTATCAGATTGACTTGGGTGTTTTTTGGATTAACGATAGAGCTGTTACTTTTACCAATTTTAGGAGTTGTAATTTTAATATATATGTTTCTTCCAATTATTCCGATTTATGGTTTAGCCTCGTATCTATTAAATGCTTAAAAAGATAAGCTCACTTGGTGAGTATAAAAATACAAAATTAAAAATCAACTTCAACTATCTATCGAAGGAATTTGGACTAAGGAAAGAACTTCAGAAGATTGAAGAGATTGTTGGTTGGGGAGTAATACTCTTAACTGTGATAATCATCTGTCTATTTGCTTTATATGAGGCCTATTTTAATTCGAAATTTATCCTTTCAAATTTAAATCAAGTTGATAGTTTAGCAAAACTAATATTTTATCTAGGGATTGGATTTATCTCCTATGGAAGTTATCTGGTAAGAGATAGAAATGTATTTTTGGATAAATTCGGCCAAAAAGACCTTGATGGACTTCGTATCAGATTTGACAATGGTGAGAATCCTTCCGAATTAGATATCACTGATTACTTCGATAAAGATCTGATAAATCTTATTGATGAGGTACTTGCGAGAAAGGAAGAAGGGAATATATTCGAAAACATATTAGAGGAGTTAAGCAATCTTTATCTTGTAAAACTGGCCAGTTCTAGACTAGGAATGGATTATGAAATTTTAGGCAAATTAATACATGCCAATAACAAATATGAATTTAACGAAGAAAAACTAGCATTAGTTTTGAAAGAAAGTTTCGTTATCGCTCTTGAAAATGGTTTTAAAAAAGTTGATGAGTTGGCTTTATTTATCCATTTATGTAAAACAGATTTAAAAAACGAGCTATTAAGGATAGAGGTAGGAGAAAATGAGGTGGATGCTATGAAGCTTTGGGCACAAAATCTCAATAGAAGAGCGAGGTATCTGCAGATTATAAAAACTAAGAGTATGCTTAAACCAACTTCAACGGTGAATCGAGCCTACACATCAGTATTTTCCCCAAGTTTAGTCAAATATTCTCGTGATTTTACGGCAGAGATTGTGCAAGGAAATTTTGAACTTTCTTATGCTAGAGAAGGTGAGTTGAAGAATCTTATTTCTATGGTCACATCAGGAGAATCCAGTGCTTCTTTGGTTCTAGGGCAACCAGGTGTGGGTAAAACTACTTTTATAAAAAACTTTGCCATAAAGATGGTGGTAGAGGATGTTCCAAAAGTTATACAAGATATGCGCTTGGTAGGTTTTGATTTCAATAGAGCATACGCTCTTGCCGAGAATGAACAACAGTTTAAAGCCACTGTAGAGAATATTGTCCAAGAAGTTGCTAAGGCGAAAAATATCATTTTGGTAATAGATGACTTGGATGAATTGGTGAATGTGAAAAAAGAATTAAGTGCTGAGATTATAAATCTACTGACAGACGCAATGGACGTTCATAAACTAAGGATCGTTGCAACTAGTTCGGTTGAAGGTTACACAAGACATATCAAGCCTTACAAAGCTTTGGATGCATTGTTCAACAAAATGACCATGGAAGTCCCTACTGATGAGATTGCTCTTCAAATATTATTTGATTTTGTCCCAGAATTTGAGAAAACATACAAAGTTAAAATAGCTTTTGAATCTGCTGATCGTGCAGTTGAACTGTCACACAAATTTGCATTTGAAAGAGTTTTGCCCGATAAAGCAATAAATCTGCTCGAAGAAGCAATATCAAAAGCACTTTCAGAAGGTAAAACAGTTGTTGATAAAGAGGTGGTTGATAAGTTGGTTGCTGGAAAAGTCGGAGTAGAAGTGGGTAGCATCAGCATGAAAGAATCAGAATTCTTAAACAAATTAGAAATCGAACTTCACAAAAGAGTTATAGGTCAACATCAAGCTGTTGATGCTGTTGCATCTGCTCTACGAAGGTCCAGAGCGGGCCTTACAAATCAGAATCGACCCGTTGCTAGTTTTCTGTTTTTCGGTCCAACTGGAGTGGGTAAAACCGAATTAGCCAAAACTGTTGCAGAATTATATTTTGGTGACGAGAGTAAAATGATACGACTTGATATGTCTGAATATCAAGAAGATCGGAACTTGGGTAGATTAATCGGGGTACAAGAAGGAGAAGAATTTGTGGGAGGTTATTTAACTGAGGCAGTTCGATCAAAACCTTATTCACTCATTTTATTAGATGAAATCGAAAAAGCAAATCCGCAAGTTTTAGATTTATTCCTACAGGTGTTAGATGAGGGGAAAATTACCGATGGAATGGGAAGGGAAGTGGTCTTCACGAATACCATTATTATTGCAACTTCAAATGTGGCCTCAAAACAAATTGCCGATTTAATATCCCACGGTAGAAGGTATAGTGAGGTTCTAGAGGCAATTATGCCATCTTTGCGAAATTTCTTAAGAATTGAATTCCTCAATAGGTTCGATAAGTTGATAATGTTTAAACCATTACTTAAAATGGAAGTAGAGGAAATAGCAAACTTGATGATGAATTCTGTTAGAAAGAAACTCGATCTAAAAGGCATAAAGTTGCAATACGGTAAAGAATTATTAAATGAATTGGCAACTATGGGTTTCAATGAATTATATGGAGCTCGTGAGTTACGAAGAATTATTACAGATACGGTTGAAGACAAGATTGCGGAATTAATTATTGCAAAAGAATTGAAAAGTGGGGATACTTTAGTAATTAATAAATTAGACGACTTAGAAGTAAAATGAAATTAATAAAGTTTCTAACAATAATTGTTGTAAGTTTAGGATTTTTCAATCTAGCCTCAAGTGAGCAGGTCGTAGCACAAACTTTCCCTGATCCTGCTTGGAAATTGGTTTCAGCATGTGGACCTGGACAGATACATCCTAAAGATTTTGATTACATAACAAAAATTAATTTTGAGCCTGATTTAAATAAAGATGAATTTATTAATGCTTTAACAGGTGGAACACCATTTTATTGTGGTGAAGGTTCAAATTTTGAAATCAATGGTTGGAATATCTCAGTTGGAACAGCACGATATTGTGGTCCTGGTTGGGTTACTACAAGAAATAAAAATGGAGAACAAGTTAGAAGTGTAACGTCAGGACCTTTATGTTGTCCTTTTACTCATCCTAACTCCGATGCTTTAAATATAGATACATGTTGCGAGCCAGGTTATTGGCCCAAGAAAACAGTAGATCAATGTGATGGGGGTACACGTGCTGAATCGGTTAACGCAAGTACGGACACATTTGCGTCACCTGCAGGACCCATAGTTGCATCTAGCGGTGCGTTATACGAGTGTCCACTAGATGGATGTCTCACGGATGCTGCGAATAATCCAGTTGATAATAGAACAAATATTACACCCTTAAGTCAGAATACGGTTAATGGTTTAAAGTGTTTTGCTAGATCAGTTTTAGGAGGTGCGGATGATGATGGTGATGGAATAGGAGATGGAGAGGTCATAAAGCCAGGTGGTGATCCCGCTAATCCCTTACATTGTCAAGCTGGAGAATGGGTAACTGAAGATGAATTAACTATAGATAATGCAATAGTGATTAGCAGTTGTGCTGCGATTCGAGATGAGGCCGAAAGAGACAGGTGTTTGGCATGTTTTGCAAAAAATCCTGATTCTGGTTCTGGAGAGCCACAAACATATGTCTATAGTTCTCTGGGCTGTATAGATACTAGACAGAATCCTTTTATAACTAGATTATTCCAAACAGGATTCGGACTACTTGGAGGTTTCGCGATTATTATGATTATGTGGGGTGCGATTTTGAGACAAAGTACTGACCCCGCTAAAATCCAAGAAGGTTCTGATAAAATTAAAGCGGCTATAGCTTCTATTGTTATGATAGCTTCGGCCATTCCATTGTTGAGATTTATAGGAATTAATCTTACAGGACTACTACCATTTAATATTTTTAATTAGGAAATCTTTATGAAAAATTCCATAATATCGACACTCTTCACATTTTCATTTCTAATGTTATTTCCATTTACAATAAATGCACAGGGAAACATCCCAAATCCTGCTGGTGAAGCTTTTAAAGATTTCCCTACTGCTGTAGCTACTTTGAGTAGTTGGATCAGGAGTCTTGCTATTTTGGTTTATCTTGCGATGCTTCTATATGCGGGATATGTCAGAATGACAGCAGGAGGAGATCCAGAGAAAGCTAAAAAAGCTATGCAAATTATTATGTATTCTACGACAGGATTTATCTTGATTATTATAGCTCCATTAGTAATAAGAACGGTAGGAGCAATATTCCAGATTGAGGTCTTCGAACCAATTAATTAAATATGAAAAAATTAGTAATTTTAACAATTTTTCTCTTTTTTGGATTTGTATCTGTAGTAGAAGCACAAGATCCCACCGATTTGGTTTTGGATGTAAGGTGTAATTATTTCCAGAATCTAGATTATAGTACCCGGAAGCCATTTTGTAATACATTCTGTGAATATTCTTGTGTGAACCTTGGGAAACATTGTTCTTATGGTTCCACTACTGATTGTTCAATTACTGACGGAGCGCTTCAGTCCTATTATGTCACTACTACCAATGTGGGTAGGGCTTTTGATATCTTCGGAGTGGAGTTGTGTCCAGATGCTTCTACCAGACCTCCTGATGATCCTTACTGTATGATAAATCTAGTTCGCTTAGGTTTTTATGGTGTTATTAGCATATTGATATTCATACTTGTTCTGATGGCACTTTGGGTAGTTTGGGTTCGATCAACCGCAGCAGATAGTCCTGAGAAAGTTGAGAAGGCCGCCACGATAGCAAAGAATGCGATAATTGGAGCTGTAATAACGTTTTTATTCATAGCGATTGTACAAGTAGTATCTTTGCTAGTAGGTCTGACAGGGAATATTTTTGATATTGCTATTGTTCCACAACCTAAAATGTTAGGTATAGGTGATCCTTGTGGTACTGGCTATGTACAATGTCCTCTGGGCACGATATGTATAGACAAGGGAGCTGGAGAAATCTGTAGTAATCCTTAAATTATTAATTATGATAAATAAACTCACACAATACGGTATTCCAGGAACTGGTTTAGTTTTAGATTTACCTTCTTTTGGTGGATGGTTTACGAAGGGAATATTCTCAGCAATCGGACAAGGCCTTTATATCGCAATTGCACTTCTTGTGGTAGTGTGGATTGGTTTTTCTCTTTTTGGAGCCTACTCAATAATATCAAGTTTTGGAGACCCACAAAAGATCGAAAAAGGTTGGAAGACCATAAAAAGTGTATGGATTGGAATTTCATATTTCTTAGTATTTTTTGTTGTGATCACCTTGCTTGCTGTTTTTCTCGGTGTAGGCGCGCCTTGGGATTGGGCACAAAATCTTCAACAATGTAACGATAGTGGTCCAGCTGCAGGTAGATTTTATTTTCAAGGCAAGTTAGAAGCAGATCCATCCGATCCACAAGGTTTTATTAGAAAAAGTTATAGTGATCAAATCAGCGAATACAGAGAAACAAATCCTGCGATTACTAAAGTTTATGTTTTATGTTGTGAAGACGGGGATGAAAAGTCAATTGGGCTAACTGGAGTTAACGCAGCTAGACCTGGTTGTGAAATAAATAGCGAGATAGAACTTTAGTAAACATTATTCAAATGTTTGATAAATTTTGCTATTTATATTGAATTAGATTAAAATTTGATATCTTAAGTTAATAAATTATGAAAAAACAAGTTTTAGCAAGTCTTTTGATGTCACCATTATTTCTGCTCTTATTTTCAGCAGGAGTACATGCACAAACAGACCCATCATTTTTGCCAGAGCAAATATTGAGTTTGTTTAATCTCCTAGGACCAGATGGTTCGGGAACAGCATCGTTTATAGTTAGTCGTGTAAGAGTAGGGTTATTTATTGCACTCGGTGTGATTATTGTTGTGGCAGTTATTTATGCTTTACTTGCATCATTCAAATACATCCAATCCCAAGGTGATCCAGGGAAAATCGAAGAAGCTCAAAAAGCTATCAAAGCCATATTTATGGGAATAGCAGCTATGATGATTGCGATTGTGGGAGTGATTCTCGTATTCGTATTCTTCGGAACTAGTCCAGTTGAACCAAACCTTTATCAAACATGTTTGAGTGCACCTAATAGTGTAGGTTGTGACAGCTGTAGAGCAGAAGGTATAAACGGAGGAGACTGTAGAACCTGTGAAGGATTGTATTCAGAAGTAGCAAGAGGTGGAACACTTGATCCAGGAGAGCAGATCCAACTTGATAATTTATGTAAATAAAACTGAATTTATTAATTTTTATTAAAGTTTATTTATTATTTTTAAATTTATGAAGACTATATTCAAATCGAAAGCTTTAGGAATTCTTTCGGTTTTATCTTTTATGTTATTGTTGCCAACTGGAGTTAGCGCGCAGAGTTCAGGTCTTTTACCAGATCAAATCTCGAATATTTTCGGTTTATTAGGAGAAGATGGAGGTTTAACTGCTAGTTTTATAACAGGTAGAGTAAGAGTAGGTTTGATAATCGCCCTAGCATTACTTATATTAGTAGCAGTTGTTTATGCTTTGATTGCAGCATTTAAATATATCCAATCACAAGGTGATCCAGGAAAAATCGAAGAAGCTCAGAAAGCTATTAAGGCTATATTCTACGGAGTTGCTGCAATGATGATAGGTATAGTTGGAATTGTTCTTGTGTTTGTGTTCTTCTCAGCTAGTAGACCAGCTGCAGAGCTTTATCAGGTTTGTTTGAGTGCTCCAAATAGTGATGGTTGTCAAACATGTATAGATGAAGGTAATGACGGTGCGAATCTTTGTTTTACCTGTGAGGAAGAATATGCAAATAATGACGGAGTAGCAACTACTACAGAGTGTCTTCCAGATTAATCATGTAGAATCAAATAAAAGGCTACCGAATGGTAGCCTTTTTTGTGTCTCTACGGAATGTTGTAATTAGAGGATAGCTATTATAGTATTAAGTAGTTAATAATTAAATGTGAAAAACAAGATTCTGAGTGTAATAATTACGATTCTAATATCACTTTCTCTTGTAACTTTACGAGCTTCAACATTACCTGTACTAGCGCAAGGTGGGAATACTGATTTTCTAAACAACTGCAGTACTGACAGTATTGACCCAAATTGTACTCCGCCTACTTTACAACAGTTTGAGCTATTGGTAGTTAAACTTATATATTCAGCTTGGTCACTTGGCTCAATACTTTGGTTGGTATATTTTATTAATATTGCAAGACTCTATTACACAAGCGATCCCAATAAAATCGAGGAAGCAAAGCAAAGATTTCTCCGATGGCTAACTGGTATTGCATTATTTTATCTTTCATGGGCAATCATTGGAAATGTAATGGGAATTATGATCGCAGACGGCACAGACTGTTTTGAGGAATTTAATGGTACTCCAGGCTTCATGTTCTTTTTCGGAGATGTATGTGAAAGTTAAAAAAAGGATACTATTCGACTTTTCTTAAATTTTCCACAAGATTGTCACAAAAGTTAAGATTAACTGTATTTCCAGCATCCGTTGTACAAAATATTGTAGAATTTGTTTCTCCGCCCGTATCAACTAGTCCATTCGAACAATACTTCTGCCCGCATGAGTCCGTAAAGTATCTATTTGTGTAGAAGTAGAAACTATTGTCTACTTTAATTCTATAGAGTGGTTCATCTGATAGTTGAGAGTTTAGCATTATAGCTTCAGGTTCAATATCAGAGCCATAAGGCACTGATTCGTTATTGTTCAATTTGATTTCTAGTTGTGTTTTATCGGAATACAACTTCCATTGTGTCTGAGACTTATCAGTTGTTATAGTTTCTCCGTTATATTCGCCGATTGTTTCTAATGTTATTTCTTCATTTATTGATTGGTCAGTTTGATAGAGAAGAAAGGTATTTGAAAGGTTTATAGTTTTTGTTGTGGGGGTTACTGTACTTGGAATCGCAAGCGGTTCTATTAGATTTGGTTCGTTTTCAATAAGTTCTCGAGCACTGATTCCTGCGAAAATCAAAAGAATTGTTGCGATAGTCAGGACGAATATCTTTTTCATAGTTTTATTGTTAGATAATTTTAGCACCTGAGTTAATAATTATTTTTGAGTTTGGTTTTACTAGAATTTTATAGTATCCAAGATTCATATCAAGTGTAACATTGCTATTTAGAGTAAGCGAGTAACCGTCATTGATAATTAAATTATTGGGGACAGTGGCTGATGAAGTCAAGGTACAATTCTGGGTAATAACCCAGTCTCCTGATGACGGTGGATTGCAGTTAGATCCGCTATCTGTGCTATCACCATTTGTGCTATTCAAATCTGTGTTCTGAAAGGAACTCATGGTATAAGTTGCTCCGTTATACTGGACTTTACTTTCAGGAGTAAAGGTATAAGAATCAATGTTGAAAGGTTTGTATGGAGCAACTATGTGGATATGTGTTCCTTGTGATATTAGAGGACAGGTTGATTTTGATTCGTTCACGAATCCTGTGACCATCTGACCGAGAAATTCGCCTTGTTTAATCAGTTCACCCTGTTTGATTTTTGCAGGAATGGTACTTTTGTCTAAATGCCATATACCTATGATCTCGTTACTGTTTGTTGCTTTAATAGCAAGTGCTGATTGTTTCTGTGTTCCTGGGTTTTTGCAAATTTGGTATACATAACCTGTAACTGGTGAAAGAATGTTTGCGTTAGTAACATTAGGGCTAAGTCTAGGAGCAAAATCAAGAGCATGACATGGTTGACCACCTAAATATGGTAGTGATCCATGCCAACCAGAATTATCCGGACAAGGTTGAGTATTTGTAGTTCTAACACCAGAGAAGAAGAATTTCGGCTCCGACTTTGACCATGGTAACTTATAGTCGATATTAGTCGCCATAGTTTTGTACTGACTTGGAAAATGTGCGAGAAGGGTGGTTTTTGCTTCGTAGGAGAGTTCATCATCAGGAATAATTCTAGCAATATCTGCTGCAAGTGGTTCGTCGCTAAATGCAGATTGCCATACACCTCTTGAGTTTTTAGCCAGGATTATTGAATGAGAGGTATTGATTGGAGTGTTCTCGGGATTTGTATAATCAACTCCTTTTTTCTTGTAATTAACATCCGCGATAGCCCAGTCATTTTCCCAGCGTATACTCGGCACATAAAATACATTATCCAATGGGGTATCGCCCTGCCAAGAATTATTAAGAGTATATAACATTGAGTCGGCGGCTTCAGTAGGGATTTGATTACTATTTTCAGCAGTTATTGTAAGAGTATAATCTGGTAATTGAACTGTTTGAGCATATGTAGTCAAATGTTGAATTAATGAGAAAGATATTGAACTAAGAATTAGAAGAAAAAAGGGGATTAATAATAGTTTTCTCATAAATGAATTTAATAATAAATAGTTATGAGAAGATTCTAATTAAATATTTCAAATTTTACTTCGCGTCACGGCACAAAATTGTAATAAATTATGCTTTGCCAAGTTCTTCTAAAAGCCTTATAATTGGCTTTCATTTCTATATTTTTCAATGAATTCGAAAGCACAACAAGCAAAACAATCTTTGGGAATTTTTAAAGAAAAGGTCGACATAGTATTGGGAGAAATTCTTGATAGAGAGATTAAAGAAGCTGAAAATTATACACAGCTTGCTGTTGATTATATGACTGAACTTAAAAATATAAGTTTAGTTAGTGGGAAGCGTTTGAGACCATCATTTGTATATTACACATATAAACTAAGTGGAGGTAGAAACGAAGAAGAAATAATAAAAATAGCAGCTGCGATAGAATTGGTTCATGTCTTTCTATTGGTTGAGGATGATTTTATGGATATCGCTGCCAAAAGGAGAGGTTATCCCACAATTAATGAAACATATAGAGTTTGGCATGCAAAAAACCTCTACAAAAAAGATAGTACACATTTCGGAAACACAATCGCAGTAAACGTAGGATTGATATGTGATCACATAGCATTGAACGTCATAAATAACTCGAATTTTGACTTAGAACTTATCAAAAAAGCTGTTAATCAACTTAATAACCAAATTATCATCACAGGTCATGGACAGATTCACGATATGTTAAACGAAGTCCGATCAGAACTAACAGAAGATGACATAATTAATGTGCTTTATTGGAAAACTGGTATATACACATACAATAATCCGATTCAGGTTGGTGCAATCTTGGCAGGTGCTACTGATGAAAAACTAGATATGCTTGCCAAATATGCTATCCCTGGTGGTGTGGCATTCCAGATTCAGGATGATATTCTGGGAACATTTGGAGATGAAGAGAGTACCGGTAAATCTGCAGATGGGGATATTGTTGAAGGAAAGCAAACATTGCTAACTTACCATGCATACAATAAGGCTTCCAAAAATCAAAAAATAATTTTAGATGAAGTAATTGGGAATCCTAAAGCATCCAAAGACGAGGTGGATAAAGTTAGAGAAATTATGATTGAGACTGGTTCTCTTGAAATTTCGAAGAAAAAAGCGTTGGATCTAGTTTTAGAAGCAAAAGAGTCTCTGTTAAAATACAAAGATGAGGCTGGATGGACAGAAGAAGGGGTGAATTATCTCGAAGGGATTGCTGATTATATGATTGAAAGAAAGTTATAGTATCTTTATATAATTTACAATTATTAATAAATACAAATGAAAACAGATGCTGAATATTTAGTAAAAGCACTAGATTTTGTTGAAAATCATGATTTGGGTAAACATGTAAATGCACTTTTAGATTATTGGGAAGAAAATCCCATCTCTTCTCTTGGTCATGGTTTTGGGCATGTTATGGAAGTTGCTGTTGAAGCCTATGAATTAGCTGTAATTAATAAATATAAAAATCCCAAATTATTATTTCTCGCTGGTCTATTTCATGACGTTTATAGACCTGCAAAGGGCGAGGATGGTTCTGAAGAACACCATTGGGAAAGTTTGCGACAACTTGAAGAAATATTAAAACCTCTAAATGTTGAACCAGAATTTCTAACCAATTTAAAGTTTGCGATTTCTGATGACTGGAAAGTAGAGAAAAATCCTTCAGAGTTCGCTCAAATACTTTTCGTAGGGGACAAGGCTGTTTTGCATAGTAGAATGGCAGATGCATATGCTTGGGCATCAAATACATATTGTTTAAAAAACAATAAACCTATTGCTTATCCGACACCGTTACACACAATGAGAGGTTATGTTCATTACATGAATAAAGTCTGGGATTTAATCTTCAATTTGAACATCGTTGGTAAAGAAAAACTGATTTTCAATTTCGTAGATATCGTCAATCATTGTCAAAGGATGTATCTGTACGATCCAGAAGGAAAAAACTATCAGAATTATCTTGAAACTGTCGCAGACATGTATAGAGAAAAAGAAACTAAGTATTTAGAAGCATTCGGAAGAAGTAAAGAAAGCATCAAAAAGATTATCCACGAGTAAAATTGATAGTACAATCAGGAATTATTAATCCTAATTAACACTTCTGTTTGCGATTTATTGCGTTCTAACGCAAAGAAATCCCGCGTAAATGTAGTATAATTACCCCGAAAGAAATACTTACCATGGATGAACTACCCTTAGGCAGGAAAATCTATGTTCTGAGAGAAGATCGCTCCCTCAGTCAAACAAAACTTGAAGTCGAAGCCGGGCTTTCATTTGGTACGCTGTCCCGAATCGAAAACGGAAATATAAATCCCACGAAAGAAACCATTATCAAGATTGCTCAGGTCTTAGATCTGCACGATGACGAGTTTAATTATTTGATCAGCCTGCAAAAATCCAGCCCGGATGAGAGTGAAATAGAGAGGGTGGTGGGGATGGTTTCTAAAGAAATTAAAAATGAAAGAATTCCTGCATATTTAATTGACTCTAAGCTACGAGTCTGGGATTGGAACAGAATGATTTTAAAGATAATTGGAACAGACGAATCTACTGCCGAGAAATACAGGGGTTATTCATGTATGAGGTTACTATTTTTTTCAGAGTTAAATATTCGCAATAGAATTCCGATTGACAAACTAGGAAGGATAATTAAACAACAAGTTGATACGTATAAATACTTTTCTAATAAATATCGAAATGAATCTTTCACTAATTCTGAAATTAGAGCTTTACTTAAAGATGATTCATTTAGAGATGCTTGGAAGACAGAAAGTGAGTTAAAATATTTCCCACTAAAAAATGAATTTTATTTGAAATATGGAAAACATACACTAAATATTGATATAATCATAAATAGATTCACTAGTGACCAACGGTTTATAATTGTTAAATACTATCCGAAAGATTCGTCAACACTAAAAGTCTTCGAAAAGATTAGAAACAATGTAAGTTGAGCTTAGCTTATGTCTAATGGTAAACCAAACGAAAAAGTAGAACCAGCACCTTCTTGACTTGTGATTTTTCTCTTCCCTTTCATAAGATCAATTAGTTGGAAACTTACGAAAAGTCCTAACCCTGTACCACTGGGGTTTACGACATTATTTGATTGGTTGTACAACGTCTGTGCTCGAAAGAATTTTCTTCCTAGTTTTTGTAAATTTTCAGCAGATATCCCAATCCCATCATCTTTTACATCGACCCAACCCAGTCCTTCAGCTTCATAAATCTTAATTTCGACATTTCCTTCACCAGTATACTTAATTGCATTATTTAGGAAATTATCCATGACTTCTTGAATCCTGATCTTATCAGCTATGACAAAAATATCATTCTCTGGTTCGTTAAATATCACTTTCGTGTTGTTTCTTTTTGAAAGTTCATTATGTCCTTCAAGGCTTTCATGAACCACTTCCTTTAGAGAAACCTTCTCGGTATTTACCTGCATACGTCCACCTTCGAGTTTAGTAGTTGAAAGAAATGTTTCAATTAATGCAATTTCTCTACGTATAGATTCAACTGCCATTTTTGTATATTTAGTTAGTTTTTCAGGATCAGTATCATTTTTACCAATATGTTTCTGAAGGGTGACAACAGAATTCCTTGCAATAGAGATGGGGGTTCTTAATTCATGTCCCATAACATCAAGCATATCTTTCTCCTGACGTCGAACTTCTTCTAGTTTTAGTAATGCTTCTTCTAGTGCTTTGTTTTTAGTTTGCAATTCTGTAGTAGCATTTGTAACCTTCTTCTGTAGTGTTTCATTAAATTGTTGAATCTCTTTGTAAAGCAAAGCCCGTCCTATTCCTAAACTCATGGTTTCTGCGATGCTAGAAAGTAACTTTAACTCTTGAGGATTGTATGGAGCTTTTGCTTCCTTGTAGCCAACCAGTAGAAGTCCTCGTACTTTTTGCTCTTCCTTAAGTGGTAGTATCACTTCTAACTCATATTTAGACATTTGTTTCAGGATATGACTTTTAAGCATATTATCGCTAGAGTTGTATTGTTGGGAAGATCTCAAATCATTAGCTGTAATTGTCTTAATATTCCTCGAGATGAAAAACTGTAAGAATGTCCCGAAATCTTGAGTCGATTTGTAAGGCTCTTTTTTGTAATTAAATGAAAGTATGTCATAAGTTTGTGTGTTGGTCATAATGATTACACCCGATGACTCAGGACGGATCGTTCTGGCGATCATAAATAAGGACTCTTGGCTAATCTTCTCAATGTCTAAGCTATTTGAAATTCTTTCTCTAAGCTGTTCAAGAGCAACAAGGGGATTATAGCCAGGATTAATTAAATGAGAATCAGTATACTCAGAGATAAACTTGTTGAAAGAGTTTAAAAAAATTGTAAACATAATTGCTACAGGAATTCCCAAAAAATACGCATATTTATTGAGGGAAGTTCCAAAGTTTGTCTCATAGATTAATGCGAGCAGGAAATACATAAAGTAAGGGGGAAATGCGATTAGTGCATAATAGAAAATTTTACCAAAGATTAATCTGGAGTTTAGGAATCTATATTTAATGATTGAATATCCAAGTGGAATTCCGAAAATTAATGATGCTAAAGGACCTAAGTTTTGAATTTGTGTGTATATGTTTAGACTGATGAATTCCTTATTATTAGTATATATTAAGGGAATCACTAAATTAGTAGTGAACCCAAAAATAACCGAACTAATTATGCTAATTATAAGAATATACAATTGTTTTCGCTCAGCACCTTCCGATTGTTTAATCTTAATTTTAAGCAATCTAAAACTTAAAATGACATAAATTAGAAAATGTATAATGAAAACAGATATACCCGGCCCATAAACTGTGATTCTGTCATTACCTGCAATAATTTCATCCATAACTATTAATCTGGTAAATATTGTCAAGAGAACCAAAATTAAAGTTTGAAATAGTGCAAACTTATCAATTTTTTCGTAATCTCTTTCCTTAGGGTAATTTTTTATAAATAGATATAGCATTGGCGATAGGACAACAACAAAGGCAAAATTGATTTTTCCCAATGCTAAAACAACATGATAAATATCAATATTATAGAAGAAATATAATGTTAGAACCCAACCTAAAATAGAAGAGAGGACTAGAGAGAAATAAATAGTTGTCTTGGATTTATTGCCATAGAGAACTATTAGAATTATTAATATTGAAATAATCGTGCTGACAGAATAAATCATTTTCTTGATAATTAGTGATTTATTCTACTATTTATATACTAGCTTGGAAATAAGCTTGAGAAAATATCTGGTTTTTGAAGAAGATATGTTATTAATTGATCGGGAATTGTTCCTGCAAGAAATATAATTTCATTGTCGGCTATGGGATGGCTATGTATTTCTTCTACTAATCCTGCACTTATATATTTCCTTGTTATCTTTCCCATATTCGAATTACGTAGAGTTCGATAAAAAATTGGAGTTCCTATTCCTTCTTGCCTATAAACTCTACCTATTACCTGGTAAAGAGCTTCAAAGTGTTGAAAGGTGTCTGCTTTGACGCCCTGACGATCCGGTCTTATTAAGGTTTCGTCAATATAGAGAGGTTCTAAATCACCCAATTTTTGAGATAATCTTCGAGCTATTGTTTGTGCGTGATTTCCCCAAGAGTTATCTCCCGCATAATTCGCATGACCAATTCTAGCTATTAAGTTCGCTTGGCTACTTTTACTCCCGTATGTTGCACTTACGATAGAATTTGATTCTTCTTCCATTCTAATCAACAAAAATGGATTGTGTTCTTCACCTGTTAGTTCTGTCACAAATCTTGCTCTTAATTCTTCGGCAGGATAATAAGGGGAGAATTCTAACTTTTGTCGCTCGTCAAGCAAAGAGAATTCATCTAATCCAATTGTGGATAGTGATCCATCGCTGTTAGTCTTTGTTGCCCACTCGTTCCATGGATGATGTCCAAACACATTTTGATAAAGAGTAATTAAATTTTCAACAATGGGACTATCTTCAATGAAAAGTCTATCTAATTCGCTTCCTAGAAAGAGACGATAATTATTACTTCGAAGTATTTCTTGAGTTTCGTTGTCCACCATAATAATGACTATACTAATCTAAAGTGCATATTAAGCATTTAACACCACCTCCAGCTTTTATATACTCGCTAACTTCAAATTTAATTACCTGGAAATTAAGTGATTGTATCATTTCAACTAAAGATTCTGAAATTTGATCACTAATTAATACCTTGTTTTCTACCACAAATGCATTACAACCGAAGTTGAGCGCGTCGTCTAAGGAAACAGGTATTAAATTTTTTATATTTTTCTCTAGCCACTCTCTATCTTTTGCCGTGAATGCTAGAGGACAATAAATTGCCGTGTCATTATTCAGTTTGCAGAAACAAACATCAAGGTGATAAAAGTAAGGATCGCTTAGGTATACAAATTTCGTTTTCTTTGTTTTCCACAATTTGCAAATTTCATTATATGAATCTCTATCAGATCTATATCCATAACTACATAAAAGAGTTTCTTTGATTTCGATTGTGCATGCTTCTCCTTCCCATGTTAGATTTTCTGAAATACTCACTGGCTTATAATTACTTGCTGAAAACCAATTTCTAAATAAAGCTTTTTCCTCTTTTCTCTCCTTATCTTTGAAATTGCTTAATATAAATTTATTCCCTATTAATTTGCCAGCATTTGCTGCAAATACTATGTCTGGCTGTAATGGGCTCGAATCCATTACAACTACTTCAACTCCTAATGTAATAATATAGTTTTTGAGATTTTCCCACTGTGCTATGGCACTTTTCTTATCGACTTTAATCTCAGTATTCATCCATGGGTTTATAGAGTACTTTACATCGAAATTGTATGGATCGACCATTAACACTTTCATATTATGATCGTTTGAGAATTATACATTTTAGACAATTCATTAATTTTATTTTTATCTGTATTAATATAATGAAGAAGTACTATCAATCCATTCATTGTAAGTTTTTTAGATATTCCAATTAATTTTTTTATGTCCTGTGAAACTAATATCACATCAATATTTTGTGATAAGGGATACAAGATAGAAGTGTTTGCCTTTAAATTTTTTGTCTTTAATGCTTTTATAATTCTCTCCAGACTTAGTGCAAATCCGACAGATGGGGTACCATTGTGCGATATGTTTTCCAGTTCCATTATTCTTTTAAGAAAGTAATCATACCTGCCCCCTCCACCTACCTCGGATATAATCACAGAGTCAATTAAAAGATCTATTTGGAACGTAAGTCCACTGTAGTATTCTTGGCTTCTTATAACAGAAAAATCTAATGTGATTTCGAAACCTAAGTAGCTCGCTGTATCAATAATTTGTTGTAAATTTTCAGATATTTCTTTTGGGTAGTTCTTTAATTTTTGAAGTAGAACATTGTTGTTTTGATACTTAGTATAAAATATACTTACCGGGAATTTCGGATTATTAAGATTATAGTCAATTGCTTTTGAATTCAATGCAGCTATCAAATCTTTTAGCTCCTTGCTATTATTTGATTTCTTGTTAGATATTTTGTCAACCAAATCTTTAATTACATATTGTTGATTTAAGTCTAATTTATAGAATTTGCAAAAATAATTAAATATCCTTACATCGCTTATACGAATTCGAATCTCTTCTTCACTTAAATCAAGCTGTCTCAAACTCTCAAATGCCATATACAATACTTCAATATCACTTTTGTATGAGTTATCACCCATGTTTTCAATGCCGATCTGTGTAAACTGTCTTAACTTAGTGTCTGATATTTTGTCAATTAGTTCATTTCTGAAACAATTTGTAACATAAAAAGTTCTCAGTTGTTGTCCTTTGTTTAGTGCGAAATCTTTTTCGTTCATCTTGCTGGCTACCCATCTACATACGGTTGCAGTTACCTCAGGAACTAAGAAGCAGTTATAACTGACAAATGGGTTACCCTCATAAGATATGTTATAGTCCTTGACTATTACGGGGAATAAACTCTTTGGATGCCAGCTTGGCCATGGATGAGATCCAACCATTTCTGAGGAAAATATTGTCTGTTGCTCAAGAGATGGGATAGAAATTTTATTGTAACTGTATTGTTTAAAGAATTTACTCAACTTTAAAACTACATATTCTCTTAGATTGTCTTCTGCTCCAAAATAAAC
>JAGQLL010000020.1 GCA_020429395.1 Candidatus Dojkabacteria bacterium
ACAAATTGCATTTCTAATTCTAATAAAGTCTGCGTGATTACTAGAATTGGCTTTGATCATATGAAAATACTTGGTCATACTCTTGAAGAAATTGCAAAAAATAAAGCCGGAATTATTGGTGGAAATCAACATGTTGTATTTCTATCACAACCATACACAAACAATGTGATCACAAAAAGAATTTTAGAAATGAAATCTATGAGCGATGAAATACAGCTAGAGGAAATTATTCAATGTGATAATAAAGAATTCGATTTCCATTACAAAGATATTGAGATTTCACAGATCAAATTTGGAAATATACCCGATTACCAAATTGAAAATTATGCACTCGCAGTTGCTACTATCAAATACATATCTCAGAGAGACAACTGGAAAATTGAAGAGGCTATAATAGTTACTACATTTGAAAACTTTTACTTTTCGGGAAGATTTGAAATCATAGAAACGAAAGGAGCGAGGTACGTTCTTGACGGAGCTCACAATGAACAAAAAATGCAAGCGTTCATTTCTAGCCTGACTAGCAAGTACCCATCTATGAAATTTACTTTTATTCTCGCATTCAAGGCTGATAAAGACGTGTTTTCCATGATCAAACTATTACATCCTCATGCCCAAAATATTTTTGTTACGAATTTTAATACCAACAACCAAGACATCACTCATAAATCATTTCCTTCTGAGGAAATAGTAGACATCTTAAACGCACTGAATTTCACAAATAAAGTCAAAATTGAAGCAAATATTTCGAAAATAATCAAAGAAATTGAAACCGAATACAGCAATTCATATGAGCCAATCATAGTGACGGGTTCTCTATATCTTGTCAGCGAATTTAGAAAACAATTAGTTAATAAACACCAGCGATAAGGAATTTGGCGTTATTCATCATGACTGCATCTCCTATTGTCTTGCCTATTAACTCGATATAGTTTTTCGCATCTACAAAAAACACTTCACCGACTTTAGTCGACAAAAGTTGAACGCGAGAACCAATACTCACTATCATCTGCTTGTGTAGGTTTCTAGTTAACAGTTGTTTCTGAACTCTTAGAAATGTTATATGTTGTTTTTTCTTTGATGCTTTTACGAGTAGAAGTAAGTATTTGCGATTTTGTAGTGATTGATTTTCTGTTTTTAATTTTTCTTCGATAATTTTTAGTGCTTTTGTTTCTGATTTTATAAGCGTATTGATTTCTTGCACAATCTTTCTTGTATAGGGCATTTCTAAATAATTAAAAATTAGATACATAATTAAAACGATTACAGGGATTTTGATCACTTAAAATTTAAGTTATTTGCATTTTCGTTTATAATTAAGTGCTTACTGATATATTTTTCAAATGGAAAAAAAAGATAAAACTAATTTCAAAGGAACAATGATCGTTTTCGGAATTATAATATTTATCTCTATCTTCTATGCGTTGGTGCAACTCACTTCCTTTATTTACTTATTAAGAGAGATTCCAGGACTGATAGATTTAATTTTATTGAAATAGTTATGGTCGATCCCGGATTATCAGAATCACAAGCAACTAGTCTGCTTGATACTCATGGTTTAAATGTCATCCAGGAAGCAAAGTCAATTAGCCCAATAAAAATTTTCCTGGCACAACTTACAAGCCCACTTATCTTTATCCTGATTTTTGCTTCTACATTTTCAGTTATTTTAAAAGAATTCACTGACGCCATTTTTATCCTAATCGTTGTATTTATTAATTCTTTACTGGGCTTCTATCAAGAGTACAAGGCTGAGAACACACTAGAAAAGCTTAAAAAAAGTGTCTCAAAACATGTAAATGTCATCAGAGATGGAAAAATCAAAAATATTGATACTTCACTTTTAGTTCCAGGTGATTTAATAATGATAGAGCCTGGTCTTCGAATTCCAGCTGATGGAAATCTGGTTGAAGCAAACGAATTATTAATAAACGAAGCTGTTCTTACAGGAGAGTCTGAACCAGTCGAAAAAAACCTTTCAAAAATCGAAACTCGAAACATATTTATGGGAACTCTAGTGATTGAAGGTCTTGGCAAAGCAAAGATTTCAGGAACTGGTGCAAACACAAAATTCGGTCAAATCGCCAAAAGCTTGAATGAAGAAGAAACACCTGCAACTCCAATAAAACTTGAATTGTTAAGATTGAGCAAAATCATTACGATTTTTGTACTTGTATTAATAGTAATTATCTTTTTTCTTGGGATTATAAATGGACTTGAATTCAAAGAAATATTTCTCACCGCAGTAGCACTCGGAGTTAGCACTATCCCTGAAGGTTTAATTATCTCATTGACAGTCACGCTCGCATTAGGAATGAATCGTTTACTCGCTAAAAAAGCTTTAGTGAAAAATTTACCTGCGGCAGAAACACTAGGCGATGTTGATGTTTTATGCGTTGATAAAACAGGAACACTAACATATGGGAATATGCAAGTAGCTGATTATGATTTTGTAGATAAGCAAAAAGCGTTAACAACTCTTGCAATTAGCAACAATGAATCGAATTTTATTGACCAAGCAATACACAAATATATTGAAAATGTTAAAGGTATAGACTTCATAAACAAAACACAATCCAAACGTAAACATCTGTTTCCTTTTTCTTCTGAAAAAAAATATACAGGTGCCTACGATGGCAAGACTCTATATGCAGTTGGTGCACCTGAGGTAATTTTGTCATTTTGTAAAGGGGACAAGAAAAAATGGTCAGACGAAGCTATCAAGAAGGCGAAGGAAGGTAATCGAACACTTGCGCTTTGTTCTAGAGTGATGGAAAAAGAATCAGTAAATAGAGATGATTTTAAAAATATGGATTTTGAAGGTCTTGTCTTCATCAAGGATCCAGTTAGGGATTCAGTTGCAGACTCAATCCTAGCAATAAATAACGCAGGAATCGAAGTGAAAGTTATCACCGGAGACTTGAAAGAAACGGCAGTTAACGTCTTAAAAACACTTAACATTGATGTCACTGACAAAGAAATGTTGTCCGGAAATGAATTAACAACACATATTGAAAATGGAACTCTTCCAGATGTCGTATTGAGAACCAAGCTATTTTATAGAACCACTCCTGACCAAAAACTCGCAATAGTAAAAGCATTACAAAAAAGAGGAAAAGTAGTAGGTATGATGGGTGATGGAGTAAATGACTCACCAGCTCTAAAAGCGGCTGAGATTGGACTTGTAGTAGACAATGCAACCGATGTTTCCAAAGAAGTGGCCGATATCATTTTACTGGACTCAAATTTCCAAACAATAGAAGCTGCGGTGGAAGAGGGTAGAAATATCATTCATAATCTTAGAAAAATTATTGTATTTTTAATATCTGATAGTCTTACAGAAACAGTCTTAATTTTACTCTCACTCGTATTTCTACTGCCTCTACCTCTTACTCCTGTTTTACTCTTATGGATAAATATTATTGAGGATGGTATTCCTAGTCTTGCCCTTGCATTTGAAAAATCACCAAAAAATATCCTCCTGAAGAAACATAGTAAAGCACAAAGTACGATTTTGGATAAAAAAGTATTATCTCTAGTTATAGCAACAAGTCTTATTAAAGACCTACTATTCTTCGTGGTTTACTATTGGTTAGTCGAAACTGGAGTAAATATTGAGATAGCTCGAACAGTTACATTCGCAAGTATTTCGTTTAGCTCATTATTATTCCTATTTTCAGTAAAGACACTAGAAACACAACTATGGAAAGATAAACTTTTTAACAATAAGGTTGTAAATTTTGCATTCTTATCTGGTGTTTTAATGTTATTAGTTGCAATATACCTACCTCTTTTCAATCAAATACTTGGCACAAAACCACTTGAAATGAATTATATAATTGCAGTCGTATCACTTTCGGGGATGAGTATTTGCTTTATTGAGATTGCGAAATTTCTTCTTCACAAAGTCCTCAAGCGGTAGTGTCAATCAATGAATATTTTTATATCCACAGCGTACGCATCATTCTGAGTCACAAAAACAGGGTTAATATCTAAAGATCTTATATTGTAATTTTTCTCAATCATTTTCGAAAGATTTAACATCATCTTGAGAAGTGCTTGATAATCAAAATGTTGACGTCGTGCTCCGAATAAAATTTGTCCATATTTTATTTCTTTAAGCATCTCCATTGCATTATTTCGGTTCACAGGTAACAACCGAAGAGAGCTATCATCTAATACTTCAGTGTAGATTCCTCCAGCACCAACAATCATTGAATGTCCAAATCCTTTTGAAATAGAAAATTTTCTTCCCTCCGAATCAATAATCTGGTCCTTATCTCTGTTAATACCTAAAATTAATTCTAATTTTTCAAAAATAAATGGTTGTACTTCAAGTTTATAATCAATTAATGATTGACTTTGAGCAATTTCATCTAACTCGATAGATGCCTTGATCAAATCGCTTCTTTGATAAATAGGGAGTCTAACTGCTTTTATATCGGTCTTATGTATAAGTTGGGGATGTGATAATTTTAAAACAATAGGATATTTGATTTTCGATATATTTTTTCCTAGATCTTTCACACCATTAAAAATATCACTCTTTAAATACTTGATGTTGTACTTATCTAATAATTTTTTTGTTTCATTTTCGGGTAGCATTTCCCCTTTATTTGTGACTTTCAGAGTAGGATTTATAATGGTAGGGTAGTGGAGTCTTGAGTTTGGAGATGTTTCCAAATGACTCCTCCATTTCCAAATCTTGCCTAATACACCTGCTGCATCATTGGCAAAATTAAAATGCGGCAGTTTTTCTTTGGTCAAGAATGCTTGAGCAATATGCACTTTTTCCCCTCCCAGAAATGAAGCCAATACGACTTTGTGATGTTTATCAGCAATCTCATTCACAAATTTTGCCGTCTTTAATGACTCAGTCATCAATTGTGGTGTCAACAATATTAGAATCGCGTCTGTCGAATTACTTTTCACCACTTGTTCTATTGCATTTTTATAATCTCTTGCAAGCGCATCACCCAAGAGATCAATTGGATTGTGTGTACTTGCTGATTCTTTTAGTAATTTTGATAGACTTAGTTGTAAACTTTTTGGTAATGGCGAAACTTCAAGTCCATTTGCTTGTAGTTGATCTATAGTTTCAATAGCAACACCTCCTGCATTTGTAATAATTGTGACATTATTGCCTTTTAAAATTGGTTGCCATGCAAGGAGTTTCGTAATGTTAAACAACTCTTCGATTGAATTAACTCTTATACAGCCACTTGCCTCCAGAGCTTGCTCGATAATCTTGTCGCTTGTGGCTATGGACCCAGTATGCGCTTCCATTGCTTTTTGAGTAGCCTCTGTTTTACCCGGTTTTAATACTACAATAGGCTTTTTATGACTTATAGATTTTGCAAGTTCATAAAATTTCCTACCATCTGTAAAACTTTCAAGATAAAGTAGTATTATTTCTGTATCATTGTCTTGCTCAAGATATTTTAGAAAATCGATTTCACTCAAGTCTGATTTATTTCCCAATGAAACAAATTTGCTAATTTCTATATTATTTGACTGCGCCCAATCCATAAAAGCTGTTCCAATAGCACCAGATTGGGAAAGAAACGAGATTTTACCATTGCTATAACTTTTCGGAGTGTTTGCAAAAGATAAGTTAAGATTATTCCGAGCATTAATAATACCAAGACAATTTGGACCCAATATATTTAACTGATATTTCTGTGCTAACACTCTTATTCGAAGCTCAAGTTTTAGACCTTCTGCTCCAGTTTCTGAAAATCCAGCTGACACAATTATGATATTTTTAACACCTTTAATCCCACATTCTTCAATTATTTCGTATATGAACATTGAGGGGATTGCAATAATAGCTACATCAACTATCTCGGGAACGTCCATGATCGTGTCAAAGACATCCAA
Organism: Candidatus Dojkabacteria bacterium; assembly: GCA_020429395.1. GTDB lineage: Bacteria > Patescibacteriota > Dojkabacteria > B142 > OLB20 > JAJTYI01. The sequence continues at coordinate 5,881 of JAGQLL010000020.1, forward strand.
ATCCATAATTTTGTTTGCGTTTGGATTAACAGGATAAATTCTTGCAGGATATTTTTCTAGCAGAATATTATTTAGAATTATTCCACCAACTTTCTTTTTTGATCGCGATGCACCGATAACGGCGATAGACTTAGGATTAAAAAATTTATTGATTTGAGCAGTTTTCATTTTTTATAAAGTCCAGGATTGTTCTGTAAGGTTTTGTCTTTTGTTTGCAAATCTAGCTAAAACAAAAAGCAGGTCCGAAAGTCTATTTAAATAATTAATTAATATCGGATTTAATTTATAATCTTCATTAGCATATACTACACTTCTTTCAGCTCTACGACAAATCGACCTTGAGAGGTGTAACATTGCTCCAATTTCACTTCCACCCGGGAGTATAAAATTTCGTAGGGGATCTAGCTTCTTTTCAATTTTATCAATATTCTTCTCTAGAAAAATGACTTCTGATTCACTAATCCTCACTTCTTTTAATTTGGGATTAATTTCGTAAGGGGAGGCAAGATCACCACCAACAATAAATAGATGATTTTGGATTTTCAAAAGAATTTTGTGAATACTTTCTAATTTCTGAGTAGCGGAAATTTTCGAGATTATTAGTCCCATTGAAGCATTTAATTCATCAACATTCCCAATTGCATCAATTATAGCCGAGCTTTTGGCAACTCTAGAACCACCATAAAGAGAGGTTTCTCCTTTATCACCAGTCTTAGTGTAGATTTTCATATGCAGTCAAAAATAAATCTCTTAATTTATCAACTGTGTCATCATCGATAATCGATACAACTACATAATTCTTATGGAATTTTTTAACAATTTTGATTTTCTCAGCAATTTCTTCCTTACTATAGTTGTCTGATTTGGTCAGAACTAAAATTTCAGGTTTATCTAATAGTTCAGGATTAATATTTTTCAATTCATTAATTATTACATCGTAGTCTTTCTTTAAATCATTTGAATCAAGACTTAAAAAATGAGCTACGACTAATGAATTTTTTGCATGCTTAGCGAAATTACTTCCAAGTCCTTTACCTTTCGACGTACCTTCAATTAAACCCGGCAAGTCCATTAGCTTAATATTATCCATCACACCAAGAAATGGTTCTAATGTTGTAAAAGGGTAGGCAGCAACTTTTGATTTGGAATTTGTAAGAACATTTAACATGCTAGATTTACCTGCGTTCGGAAGTCCTATGAATATCACCTCAGCTTTTAATTCTAACTCCAAAAATCCGAGAAGTTTTTTACCAGGTTTTCCAGGAGTAAATTTCTTCAGAGTTTGAACCTGACCTTTTCGGAAATAGTAATTACCTTTGCCTCCGGCACCTCCCTTTAACAAAAGTTCTCTCTGACCATGATTCTTTATTGCTGTAATAAAATTTCCTTCAAGATCAAAGACTCTTGTTATTAGGGGAACTTTTACGATCAAATCTTCTCCATTTGCTCCAGTTCTTCTATTCAGAGTACCTCTGTTCGCGTCTCCAGCTTCAAATTGCTTCTTCGCATTAAATGCACGTAAATCGTGAATATTAGAGTCCCCTTCCAAGAAGACATCTCCTCCACGACCCCCATCTCCACCATCAGGTTTACCACTTTTATGAAAACTCACAGCACCACTTCCACCGGCACCAGACACAAAATTTACTCTAACTTTATCTATTAACATTACAAAATTTAGGCTAGTTAAGCCCTAAAAAGTTATTTACCTAAAGAGATTATAACAGGGTTAAACCCAAGAGTACTAACAAGAAGCCAATTACGCTAATGATAATAATCAAACTGATAATCATAAAATATCTGCTTGTAGGCTTTTTAGCTGACAATTCGTTTCTTATGTCACCTTGGAATGCTACATCGTCGCTAGTTTGTTTGAATATATTTGATTTAGCGTCAACTGTTTTAGGAGATTTGGCTACTTTCATCACGGATTGCTCTTGTTTTTGCATAATGACTTTCTCTGCTTGTTCCTCTTCCTCTAGTAATTTATTCAATCTCGCAGTTGGTGATAATTCTGAATCAACTGGCATAGGTGCTTGTTGAGCTTGTGGTTCGACTTGATTAAGAGTTGTAGGAGCTGGGGCAGTATAACTAACATCTGATAATGTTCTGGTTGGAACTACATTTTGAGGAGTTTGAGTCTGAGGTTCTTGGGTAAGAACTCCTACAGTTTGAGAATTTGTAGGCATTGATTCCGAAAAATCTACATCGATGCGATTTGCTTCTTCCTCCAAACTTTGTGATTCAAACCCACTTAGCGAATCCAAACTGCTAGATACTTGCTCATTTGGGTCGTAATCACTAAAACCAAAAGGTAGTGTTGCATCCGGTTCATCAAGGTTACCAAATACATCATCATTATCGTCCGAAGCCACAGGAAGCATTGAATCGTCTGAATTGTCGTCAAAAGCTGGAAGAAAGCCAGTTGAGACTTGTGAATCATCTCCTAAACTATTTCCATCTGAAAAATCATGATCAACTGTAAGGTTTGTAGGACTTTGATAAGTAGGGTTGTACTGTTGTGGGTTCAGTTGAGTATTTGATTGATTTTGAATAGCAGGAGTAAGCGGAGAGTTTAACCATTGATTATTTGTGTTTTTCTCTGCGTAATCTTGATTAATTTCAACTTGTTGTGCTCCGACTACTTGAGGCTCTATATTTACCGGGGTGCCTTGAAGAGTATTTTGTACAGGTTGGTTGAATTGCGATACCGGTGGAGCATAATTTTGTGGAACTACAGGATTGTACTGTTGTTGCATCATATTCCCTTGTGCTACTGAAGTTCCATATGGCTGATTTGCCTCTGTCGATAATCCGGGAGTAGAGTTCATTGAATCGGTACTTAAACCTGATTGAGGCTCACTTGATACGTATGGCTGATTTTGAAGTGCAGGTAAATCATTTGTTGGATAGTTATTTCCAAATTGGTTATCAATTTCAGTTTGAGCTTTCTCAAAACTATTGTTTGATTGAGGTAAAGAAAATGCATCATTTACTGGAATCTGTGGTGTATTTAGAGGTTGATTATTAACTAGTTCTTGGTTAGATAAGTCGTTCGATAACTCAGGTGATTGTATTTGTTGATTGGCAAAAGATTGTGAAGCGTTTTGTACTGGATTATTGCTATAACCAGAAAAATTCTGTCCCACAGCGTCCACAACAGGTGGTGTAGTCTGTTGGGTTGGTGTTACTGATTGATTCAAAGATAAATTGACAGGTGGTTGTTGTGCTTGTGAATTCATCTGTTGTTGTGACATCATTTGATTTGCACTTTGGGGGTAGCTTGACTGAGGCGTACTACCCACGAATTGATTTATGTAGTCAGATTGTGTGGAACTAAGCTGTTGTAAATCAGAATTCGAAGCTTGTGGATCATTTACAGAACCTTGTTGATTACTGGAATTGTACATATTCGCAGGATTATTCATAAAAATTCACCACTAATTAAAGTAACATTAATAGTGTGGCAAAATTATTAAGAAAAAACAAGAAAGTTGCATAGCTAAATTCAAAATTACTTGAAGTTGTTATGCGTATGAATTCAGTTTAATATATAAATAAGTATTTATAGTTAAAAAACACCAAAAGCCACTTCTGTGGTAGAATTGGGGTAATAATTATTTCAAAATGTCTCTAAAAGATATACTTACACAAGGCTCAAATGGTGAGGAAGAAGTTGCTGAGGAACAAGTCTCTGAACCACCTGTGGAAACTGTTGAAGCACCAACAACGGATAAACCAATAAAGGTTGAACTACCTGAAGAATTTAAGGATGTAGATCTTAAACTAAAAGATCTTGAAAAACAAACAGAGAAATTAGCAAAATCATTACAGAAGTTATCCTCCCCGAAAACAATAAACGGAAAAACATTACAACTTGGAGTAAACGTAAGAATTGATAACGATGGATTTCTCAAAATTGTTGAATCACCTTCGACAATACATGGAAAAAGAGTTGCTGGAAGAGTTAAAAGCTACATTGTAAGTTTACATATTCTACAAAAACAAGTTCGCGAAGCCCAAACAAAACTTGCTAACGCAGAGCCTATTTCTGAAGCTGAGATTCAGACGTTAAAAGAATCAGAAAAGAACCTACAAGCGAAAGCTAATGATCAATGGGGTAAAAAAGAAGAAGAAAGAGCAGAATACAATTCAATAGCACTTGTTTCGAAAGCCATATCGCGCTCAGCTCAGAAAGAAGAACCATCTTCTGACTATGATAAAGCGCTAGATGACAAAGTTCAAAAAATTGAAATTACCGAAGAGAAGCTTCAGGCATACAAACGGGACACTGAGAAAGAACAAGAGATTCTTGATAAATTTAAACAAAAGTTCGCTGAATTATTACTTGAAGGTAACGATCCTGAATATGTGGAGAAGTTCTTCAAGAGTTTAGAGTTAACACATTTAAGATGGGCTCTAGCACAAGAAGCCATCACTGTTGATGACATTTCGGAGGAAGATATCCTCTATATCAAAGAACAAATTGATGAACGATCAAAGAAAGAATTAACACAGCAAGAAGTTGGTGTAGTTGAAGAAGCAGAAACACAAACCATTGCGTCAGAGATACTTGGGAATTCTGAAGCTTCTGAGAGTTTCAAAAATCAACTCAAAGAATTTGCTGAAATTACCACTTCTCATGAATCAACTGCTGTAAAAGCAAGAACAGAATTCGCTACAGAATTACTAGATAAATTAGTTAGTAGGACCAGTCATATTAGGTTATATGATGAAAATGACATTGATACATTATTTAAAGAATTAGGTCTGGATACACAAGATGTTCCAGAAGAAAGTCGAAAGAATTACGAGTCAGCTGAAATAACAAAAGCCGCCTATAAATCTATAGTCCAGAAGAGAAACGAACAGATTCTTGAACAACAGAGAATACGTTACGAAGCTATAGAGTCGAGACTACAAGACACTCAGAAGGAAGAAGTTTCAAGGCTCGATAATGGAAGTATAAAAGACCGAATTAAAAAAATTGACGAAGTTATTTCTCTTGACCCAGAAATAAAAAGACAAGCCGATAATGCTCTGAAGCAACATTTCGTGAATGAAATATTAACAAGAGTAGATAGTACAACAGTTGTTGAGGATGTCGTAGACAAAGTTGAGATTGAATTCCAAAAAAGTGGTTACTATGTTTTAGTAGTAAAAGATAGAGATACATTCAGTAAACTCACAGGTTCTCGATCCGACAATACATTTGGAGCGGCATTCAAGCATGACACTATATTTATACGTTTAGCAGATAACGAAAGCCATCAAAAAGTTCAGGAAGAAACAACTAGTGTTTTACTCCCAGAAGACGACATAGTCTCAGAACACGAAATTACCCATCTGAAATTCGATGATGAAAGAAAAATTAAAATTGCAAGAGAGAAATACTTCCATGCGAACAAAATATTAAATTTGGTAATAAAAGAAAACCCAGCACAGGAGGAGAACTCTGAAGAATTATTAGGCATAATCATGGATTTGATTGGAAAATCTCATACTGAAAGGGTAGAGATGATAAAGGAGTTGTCTTCTGATGAAGTTTCAAGAGTTTTCGCAGACGCATTATCAGAAGAGACATTGGAATTTATTGTTAACCCTACTAAAACTGATCAAAACAACGATATAAATAGTCGTAGTAATTCAACCAAGATCGCCAGATTGTTGCAAAATTACGATAAAAGAGTTGTTGAAATTAACTATAGAAATCAAGAAGACAATCGATATTTCCAAGTCGAGGAGCTTGCTGCTGAATTGTTTGGTGAGTTTGCAGAGAAGGATGCAAGATCTGAAGAAGGAGAGCTAGCTGAGGAATCTCGTCGAGAAAAGAAACTAGATCTTTCTGCAATTGGTTTAGGCAATGAAGACAAATTCGAAGCAACTCAAGTAAACGAAAACGGAGAAACAGAA
>JAGQLL010000021.1 GCA_020429395.1 Candidatus Dojkabacteria bacterium
ACAGTTCGGGAGTAGGGGTGTAATCAGTAAATAAATTGACTTTAATTCCATTTGCACAATAAACTTCAGAAGCCTTCTTTGCTAAATCTTTACAACTAAGTCCTTTAATAGGATTTGGTCTTTTGTCATCATATTCGCCTTCCTTTAAATATGCCCTGACATCGTAAGCCACAACAACTCCTCTTTCTTTCGCTTTTTCTCCAAATTGCTTTAATAAATATTGACTGTGTCCTTGAGCTGAAGCTTGTATTGTCCAAATATTAATTCTATTTGGTCCAACTCCAACTGGTCCACGTCTTCCACCAGTGCCAAAAGGGATAACTTGATAAAACGCATCCAAAAGTAAATCCCATTTCTCTGATTCAATTAAATAATCAATTTGGGGCTGATAATCGATAAACTCTTCTTCAGTTAACCACTTCTTTATATTAATTAAAGCGCTATCCTTATAATGTTGCTCGACCTTTAATTTTGTGAATCCTTTTATTACTAAATTCAGTTTTTCTTCAATTGTCATGGAGTATAATTAATAACTTAAGTGTGAGAAGTACTTTTAAATAAAAGTAACCCTAGCTTATAATAAAAACTATTCATAATACAAGTATGTCACAACAAAGCTTATTTTCAGAGGAAATCAGGGTCAACGTAGATCAATTCAACGAGTTAATCAATCTGCAACTGCAATCTATTGGCGAGGTTATTGTAGAAGGAGAAATTACCGAGATGAATATTTCAAAGCGCGGCGGAATAAATATGGTCCTCAAAGACAAAAATAAGCAAGCAATTTTGAACGTTAGTGGCTATGCTCCAAGAGTACAAGGAATCAACATGATCGAAATAGGTATGGAAGTTGCCATCTGGGGTGTACCACAATTGTATTCCCCATATGGGAAGTTCAGCGTTTCAATTTATAAGATTTTACCTATTGGAGCGGGTGCATTAGCGAAAGCTCTCGAAATTCTCAAAGAACAGTTGGAAAAAGAAGGTCTGTTTGATCTATCTAGAAAAAGACCTCTACCTGAACTTATTAGAAACATAGCCTTAATTACTGCGAAAAATTCCGCTGCAGAAAGTGATTTTATTAAAATACTAAAAGAAAACAATACTGGCTTAAATATTGATTTCTATGCCGTATCTGTACAAGGCAAACATTCCGTTGGAGAAATCCTATCCGCAATCGAACAATCACAAAGTAGAAAATATGATTGTATTGTTATGATCCGAGGAGGAGGAAGTTTGGAAGACTTGAGTTCATTTAATGACGAAAAGATTTCAAAAGCACTTTTTGCGAGTAAAATACCAACTTTAGTTGCAGTTGGACATGAAAGAGACGAATCCATAGCAGAATTAGTATCAGATGTTAGGGCTTCTACACCCTCCCAAGCAGCGTATTATCTTGTAGTAAACAATACTAATTTTATAAAAAGTATCGAATTACAAGCTGATCAGATATACCTACAGATCGAGGAAATCATCAATAACAACAAACAGAAACTTACCGGAATAAATATTTATGAAAAAGTTTTGTTAATCTTAAATCATTATAATTACGAGGTGAATAGCTATGATATGGACTTTGAATCTCGAATTTATCGAAAGATTTCGAATTTTCAAAATATTATCGAAAAAAGTTCTCACGAATTGACAAATTTTGGATACAAAATCAATCAATTATTAAATGAAGTTGTTCATATGCAAAGTACTATTGAAAATCTTAATCCTGAAAAGATTATTAAAAAAGGTTATGCAATAATCAAAAATAAAAATGGGAAAATTATCACCAGTATTACGGATGCCAAAACTAACGAACTACTCACTCTGAAAGTTAAAGACGGTAATATTAATACCAAAGTAATTTAAATTATTTTAAATCAAAACAATGACAACTAAGAAATTAACCCTTCAAGATAAAATCGACAAATTAGAGAAGTTGAGTAATTTTTTCACAAATCAAGAAGATTTAGATTTGGATGAAGCTGTAAAAAAATACGAAGAAGCTTCAAAACTTGCAGTGGAGGTTAAAAAGGAACTTTCTTCTATCGAACTAAAGATTAAAGAAATCAAATCAACTTACGAAGAAAGAGAAGAATCAGATTTTTGAACTTTTTTATTGATGATATTTTCAATTTGTTTCATCATATTGTCAAAATCTTCACCCATAATACCATGTACACTTGCACCTTCCTCAAGACTTTCGAACTCGGATACGAAGCATCCTATGCAATGAAATCCGTACTCATAAATAAGAAAATCCACAACTTCAGGATATCTGAGTGCTAACTCTGAAATATTTATTGCTGGGTCTATAGTTACCATAAGAAATCGATATTTGGTAGGATATTATAGTATATTTATAGTTAATAATTGCACTTAACTAAAATGTTGTCTTTCAAGAGAGAAAAAACTATTAACAAACATCTCGATTTTCCACTATTTTCAACAGTTAGTTTACTCACGGCGTTCGGATCTGTAATGGTATATAGCGGAAGTGTGATTGTAGCCACTAAACAAGGATTTGAACCTCATCATTATTTTGTTAGACAAATTATTTGGATCCTTATAGGTCTTATTACTGGTTATATCGCATATAGAATCAATTATAGAATTTTACCAAAAATTGCACCATTTTTACTTGGTGGGGCTATCAGTTTATTAATTACTGTACTGGTGATTAATTTCGATAGCCCAATTAAACGTTGGATTGATTTAGGATTTTTTGATATACAACCATCTGAAATTGCTAAACTTGTTTTCTTAATATACCTTTCGTCATGGCTTGCAAGTAGAAAGGAATCAACTCGAATTACAAAAGAAACAATAAAAAATCATTTTATCAAAGATCTACTTCCATTTTTACTTCAATTATCAGTCGTATGTTTTTTAATACTTTTGGAGCCAGATCTCGATACTACTATAATTCTGGGAGCAACAAGTGTTCTGGTTTATTTTATAGCAGGCAATGATTTATTACATTTACTAGGTTCTGGATCTATTTTTGTTTTAATTTTTTCGCTATTTGGAATAGCTACACAGACCGCATCCTATCGACTTGAAAGATTTATTAATTGGAAAGATTTCTGGTTAAATTCTACAATTCAAGATCCTTATGGAGCAGGATATCAACTCAAACAAATTCTAGTCGCAGTTTCTTCAGGAGGATTAATTGGGGTAGGCTTTGGTGGATCAAGACAGAAATTTCACTATCTAGGGGACACAGCTTTCAGTGATACTATCTTTGCAATTTTTGCAGAAGAATTTGGTTTTATCGGCTCTCTTATTTTAATTTCAGCTTTCTTTTTTGTTCTTTATAGAGGTTTCATCATTGCGAAAAGAGCTCCTGACAAGCTTGGTTTTTTACTCGCTACATCAATTACAATCTGGATTACATTTCAGGCCACTCTTCATATTGCATCAAATGTTGCACTTATCCCTATAAACGGAAACACTCTACCTTTTATTAGTTATGGAGGAAGTTCTACGATTGTTAATTTAACAGCCATTGGTTTGTTATTAAATATTAGCCGATCAAACAAAGATGCGAAACTGAGACCAAATACTAGATTTAGAGAAATTAAAAGCAGACGAAGGGGTAAGAAACCTTCCAAAATATCGCAGCTTAACCCTAAAAAATGGATAACCAAATTATTCGATTGAACACCTTTTTCTTTTCAGTATTATTGGGAATATTATTCCTACTGACTCCGTTATTATTTTTTGCAAATAACTCAAAATATTATATTTTCAGATTCGACAATTATGGGGTTTATGAGGAATTTTCAAAAGTATCTGTAGACAAAACCACCCTAGATAAAGAATTTGAGAACTTAATACTTCACTTATCACCACTTTCAAAAGATTTAAATGGTAGTTTTTACTCGACTGAAGACATTTTGCATCTATATGATGTTAAAAATATGCTGACTGCTTTGTATTTCTTATTTACAATATCGCTTATTTCGATAATTGCGATTTATAGATCTAAAAGAAACACAATAAATTTAAACCTTGCCAAAAAATATAGCTTATTTTACATAATTGCATTAACAATACTTGGATTAATATCAATATTTAACTTTGATAATTTCTTCACATCAATACATGAGCTTTCGTTTTCGAATGATTACTGGTTATTGGACCCAAAATCATCAAATTTAATTAAGTTTTTTCCACAAAATCTTTTTCTCGAAGTTCTTGTAATAATTATAATCACTAACCTTTTACTCCACATTTCATTTATAATGCTATCAGAGAAAATTAATGGAAAAAGAAAAGCAAAATAAAAAAATAGCAATTGTTGGAGGTCATCTTACTCCTGCACTAGCTGTATTAAACGAACTTAAAGATCAAGGGTTCGGGGATATAATTTGGATTGGTACAAAGTATTCACAAACTAGAAATACGAATGTAAGTTTAGAATATCAAGTCGTTCAAAAAACAAATACTCCTTTCATAACACTTAAGGCCGGTAAGCTTTGGAGGAAATATACGCTTAAGACTTTACTCCCTGCACTTCAAAATTTAATTTTAATTCCTTATGGTTTTATTAAGGCATTTCAAATTCTTGTAAAACACAAACCTGCAGTTGTAGTTTCTTTCGGAGGACATTTAGCACTTCCAATGGTTTTTGTGGCAAAGATGATTGGAATAAAGTCTATTACTCATGAACAAACCGTGGTACTTGGACTCACAAATAAAATTATCTCCAAATATGCAGATACTATATGTGTCTCATGGGAAAATTCACTTAAATTCTTTCCCAAGGAGAAGACTGTATTTACAGGATTACCTATAAGAGAAGAACTTTTACCTAAAGCCCATGAAATAAAATATTTCAACAATGATCTCCCGATCCTACTTGTAATGGGCGGGAATCAAGGCTCAAACACTATCAACTGGAGATTGTCCAAGATTCTCCCTGATTTGCTCAAAACAATTAACGTAATTCATTTAACAGGTAATTCGACTTTAACTCATGACTATCGTAGGGCAATCGAGACAAAATCCGATTTGGAACCTACAATTGCAAATAGATACATAGTAAAAGAAAATGCTTATTTTGAAGAATACGCGAATTATCTCAATACTAGTGACATCGTTTTATCTCGAGCAGGAGCAAATGCAATTTCAGAGTTTCTTCTACATGGGAAATTATCTGTGTTGATACCTATCCCTTGGGCTTCAAATAATGAACAGCTTAAAAATGCAAAAATGTTAGAGGAAACCGGACTTGGACTTGTGATTGAACAGTATGATGAAATGCCTCCAGTTGAGATATACAACGGTATCAAAAAAGTATTAGAAGCATTTACAAAGAATGAAGATTTATTCGGAAACAAACTTAGTGTGGCAAAAGACAAGGCTAAAAATTACATCAAATTAGATGCAACTAAGAACATCGTGGAAGAGATTAAAAAACTTCTTTAATACTCGTTTATTTCAAATCCTCTAAAATAGTCTTAACTTTTTGCTGATAGTCTTCATTTGCTAGGTAGTAGTTTGTCAGAGCTTCAAAATAATTCACTGGATCACCTGTCGTATACCATTCCCCATCAATAACTTTGTACATCAGTTTCCCTGTTTGTGCGACTTGGTGATTTGCGTCAGGTAACCATAACTCATTATCTAGTCCTGTGTGAACTTCCGAAAGAATATCCATTATTCTATATGGAAGCACATATCGTCCGTAGGTTACCAGAGTACTTGGGGCATTATCAGGTTCAGGTTTCTCTACTATGAAGTCTACTTGTCCATGATGCTCGTCTATTACCTCTTTAGTTTTTATTACTCCATACCTATTTACTTGATTAAGCTCCACTGATTGTGCACTAATTACTCCATCAATATCTGAATTTTCAAAATAGTCTATTAACTGACCAATTCCGCTTCTACCTTTTGTGTAAACTAAATCATCGGCAAATAAAACTGCAAAAGGTCTGTCTTTTTCCAAATAGGGCATGGCTGAGAGAACTGGTGAGCCATTTCCATATGGTAAGTCTGTTCTTTGAGTAATTATTTCAATTCCTTTGTATTCCATTAGTCTTTCAACTTCTTGAAACCTTTTTTCCTTTCCTACGCTTGCAAGCAAATCTCGTACTTCGGGCACTGATTTACTAAAATAGTTGTTAATGACATTGTTTCCCTCTCTAACTACAATAATTATTTTTTCTATCCCGGCATCGAGACATTCTTCAACAACATATTGAATAATTGGCTTATCTATTATGGGTAACATTTCCTTAGGGATTTCTTTTACTATTGGGAGGAATCTTGTGCCAAACCCGGCGGCTGTGATAACGGCTGTATTGACTTTCATAATTCAATATTAAAAATTGGATACACACCATTATTCATTACTATGCTAGTAATTGCAAGCAATTTTCATATCTGATATATTGTTAAA